>CAZADA010000097.1:0-10266 GCA_964483775.1 uncultured Caulobacterales bacterium | reverse complement strand
GTTGAGGAGATGGGCCTGAACACGCCGGCGATTTGGGCGAGGATCTTGGAGCATGAGGGGTCGGTCCAGCACCTCGACGACCTGACGCAAGACGAGAAAGATATCTTCAAGACAGCGTTCGAAATCGATCAGCGCTGGGTCATTGAACATGCCGGCGATCGCACGCCGTTCATTTGTCAGTCTCAGTCGCTGAACCTGTTTATCCCTGGTGATGTCGACAAATGGGATTTGCACATGCTGCACTGGACGGCGTGGGAGTGGGGGCTGAAGTCGCTGTACTATTGTCGGTCAAAGTCCGTGCAGCGCGCTGCGTATGCCGGGAAGGGCGATGACGTCGCTGAACGCACTGAGGCGCCCACCATGGAGCGGCGCGATTATGAAGAGTGCTTGGCCTGTCAATAGACACAAACGTCGCGCAAGTTAGGGCTGTTGCATAAATGCAACAGCCGTCGACAAACGCCGTAGCTTCTCGATCGGGCTGCGGCGTTTTCGTGTTTTTTGGACTAAAGTGTTAACATGACTGGGTCTTGGTAACTCTTTTTTAAGGGGTTGGTCTTTGACTCGAACGCATGAATAGTCATGCTTGTAAGGGTTCTATTGCACTGCACTATATCGCTTTGTCGAGTGATATGGCGCAAGAGTTAAGACGGCGATGGGCCCTTGCCGTGATTTGATCGTTTTTCGATCCAACGACAACACAATTTGGACGGTTTCGGACGATAGTGGGGAATGTAAGGAATTCGCAGAGGTGCGCTGACACGTGAGGTAGCCATGAGCGAGGGGAAACGGGTTCAGGCAGATGTCTTTGGCGCCAGCGGGCTTGGTGCTTTGGGCGCGGTGGTTTTGAGTACGTGCTGTTTCGCTCAAGCCTTCGATGACGGTGAGTTTCCCACTGATGCACAGGGTTTCGCTGTCGCTACGACCGACGCAGATCCGTTCTTAACCGAGGCGCAGGGGGCGTATTACGATTTGCGCCACCTTGTGGTGCCAGCCGAAGAGCGCCTTTCGTTTGTTGGGCGTCACCTCGTTCAACTGGAGCCGCTCGAAAATCCAGGACCGGGGCCCATCAGCGATCTGCTGGCGTTTGAGTCGCAGGCGCAGTCTCGTGGACCGGGCTCGGCTGTGGTCGGCATTCTGGCTGGGGCGGAGGCTGAGGAAGAGGTCTATGCCTCGGTGGCCTTCAATGACGGTCAGAGCTGGCGTGTGGGTTCGAGCATTGGCGGCTTGGACATTGACGTCACGCCGCGGGCGAACTTGACGATCACGTCGGAAGGCGGCGGCGCGGGGTACGGGGCTTTGGTGCGGATCGGCCAGGGCCTTGCGGAATCCAAGGGTGCGCCCCGGTCGGGTCAGTGGTTCTTGTTCGCCGGTTTGGACTCCCAAGCGCTGACATGGCGACCCAACACCAATGCTTTCGTTTCGGACGGCGGCGTGGCGCTCCAAGAAATGGTGCTGGTCGGCGACGCCCAGGCGGGCGTGGCGTGGCGGCTTGGCGAGGCGAACATCGCGCTGGCGTTTGTGCACCGGGAGTTCAGTGTCCGCGGCGTCGATTTCAACGAGCAGTTCGGCGGTCTGACGATCACACTGCGCCGCTAGTCCGCGGCGCCGGCCGTCGACAGGTTTCCTCCAAACGCGTGATGCGGCTTTGGGCTAGATGCGCCTTTGCATGAGAAGCGCAGCCTCAAGGTCGGCCAATTGCCGGGCGACCGGATTGGGATCGGCGGCGGGCCGGGTGCGCTCGGTCAGCCGCTCGTCAAGCCGGATCATCCGCTCGTACAGTCGGTCGCACCGTTCCACGAGGTTGATGAGCGGGGCGGGAAGCTGAGCGAGGGCCTCATCTTCTTGACGCGGTTTGTGGTCGTCACCGAGGAGGCGGTAGCGCTCGGCGCGGGCTTCTTCGCTCGACATTTCACCTTCGCGCACGGCCCGGTGCACCAGCAGCCAGGAGGCCATCTGCATGAGCCGGGTGGTCAAGCGCATGCTCTCGCCGGCATAGGCCAGGGCGGCGTCGCGTGAAAGCTCCTTGGATGAGTCGCGTCCGGGCCCTTCGAGGAATTCGGCGGCTTCTTCGACCAGGCCCATGCCTTCGCTGAATGTGCGCTGGAACAGCTCGGATTGAGCGAACTCGGATGGGGAGTGGGGGAAGCTCTCTGTCGACATCATCACTTTACCTTTAGCCGCACATTCTCGCGCACATTGTTTACCCTGGTCGGCCTTCGGTTTGTTCCGTCGCCGTGATCGGGAGTTTGCAATAGATGCGCCAGCCGATCTCTGTGCGGTGTCAATGCTGCTGCTTAAAGATCGCCTCGGCCGCCGCTTTGCCGGCCTGTTTGGCGACGAGTTCCGCCTCGATGCGGGCGATTTCGGCATGCAGATTGTCGCGCCGCTCTTCCAATTCTTCAATCGATAGCGCTGACAGATTATCGCCGAGCGAGACACGGCTCTTGCCGTGTGGGACTGCTTCATCATCAAACATTCTCACCCTCCAGCCATACGAGCCCGCATCGATAACTTTTTACTATACACGCATTCGGGTGGCTTTGGCGATGCTTGGATTGGGAGGTCTTCATGAAAAATCGAACCATGCGCGCGGTGACGGCTCCCGTCCCCGGCGGCCCGGACGCGCTCGAGCTCATCACCACGCCGATTCCTGAGCCAGGGCCGGGGGAGGTGCGGATTGCGTGCGCCGGCATGGGCGTTAATCGTCCCGATGTGTTGCAGCGTCAGGGGCTTTATCCAGCGCCAGATGGCGTCACGCCGGTTCTGGGGCTTGAGGTGTCCGGATTGGTCGACGCGATTGGGCCGGATGTCACGCAGTGGGCGCGCGGTGATCGGGTGTGTGCGCTGCTGGGGGGCGGGGGCTATGCTGAGTACGCCATTGCGTCTGAGGGGTTGGTCATGCCGGCGCCGGCGGGTCTGTCGTTGCGCGACGCGGCGGGGCTGCCTGAAACCGTCGTGACGGTGTGGGCGAACGTGTTTGAGCGCGGGGCGTTGCAGCCGGGCGAGACGTTGTTGGTGCATGGCGGCGCCAGCGGCATTGGGGTGATGGCCATCCAGATGGCGGCGGCGTTTGGGGCGCGGGTGATCGCGACGGCGGGGACGCAGGCCAAATGCGATCTGTGCTTGGCGCTCGGCGCTGAGCGAGCGCTTGTGTATCGCGCGGTCGATTTTGTCAGCGAGGTCAAGGACGCGGGCGGCGCGGATGTGATCCTCGACATGGTGGGGGGGCCTTATGTTGATCGCAATCTCAGCGTTTTGAAGGCCGGCGGGCGCTTGGTGCAGATCGCCTTTCAGCAAGGATCGCGGGTCGAGGTCGATTTGATGCGCCTGATGCTGAAGGGGCTGACCCTAACCGGCTCGGTGTTGCGCTCGCGTCCCGTGGCGGAAAAAGCGCGGCTGTGCTCTGAGGTGCGCACCCAGGTGTGGCCTTGGTTCGACGCGCAGCAGGTGCAGCCCGTGATCGATAGCGTCTTTGGTCTTGCTGATGTCAGAGATGCGCATGAGCGGCTTGAGGGCGGCGATCACCAGGGCAAGATCGTGTTGATACCTGAGGCCGACTGAGGCGTTTGGTGCGGATTGACGGTTTGCGTTGGCGGCAACTGCGCCTATTATAGATGGAAGCGATTGGTTTTGCTCCTCTCAGCGCCTCCCTTTCAAGTTCGTGGACGTTGGGTCTTGCCGTTGGCAGGAGCAGAACGATTGCACGCCCGTTGAAGCGAGAGGCTCTATCCGCGATGCCGCAAATTCTGATGCCCAAGGCCACCGCCGTGTGGCTGATCGATAACACCAGCCTGACCTTTGAACAGGTCGCTGCATTTTGTGAACTCCACCCGCTTGAGGTCAAAGGCATTGCCGATGGTGATGTGGCGTCAACGGTGCGCGGGGCGGATCCGATCACCAATGGTCAACTCACTCGCGATGAAATCGAGCGGGCCGAGGCCGATCCCAGCTACCAGCTCCAATTGAAGGGCAACATCACCGACGATCTGGTGAAGAAAAAGAAGACCCGGCGCTACACACCGCTATCCCTGCGCCAAGAACGGCCCAACGCGATCGCCTGGATGATCAAGAACCATCCCGAAGTGTCGACGCGGCAGATCGAAAAGCTCTTGAGCACCACAAAGACAACCATCGAGTCGGTGCGCAACCGTACGCATTGGAATGCGTCGAACATCCAACCGCAAGACCCTGTGGCCTTGGGGTTGTGCAGCCAGATCGAGCTGGACGAGGTCGTTGCGACGGCTGCTGCGAAACGGCGCAAAGCCGATGCCGAAGCGGGGCTCCAGACACCCGAGGGCGAGGGCTTGCGCCCCCTTGATGAGGCGGTTGTGGGCGAGCCTGAGACGCCGGACGTGTTTGCCCAGGATCATTCCGACGAAGGCCAGGGCGATCGGCGTGAGGAGTTGACGGCCGAGACGGCGTTTTCGCTCGATCCGGAACCTGAGCCTGAGGAACCGGAAGACGATGCGCCCGATCCTAACTCGGTCTTCGCCAGCTTGGCCAATCTTAAGGTCGGAGGGTCTTCGGATTCTGAGGACTCGCAGTCATAGCGACTAGGCGGCGTCGGACCTGGCGCGCGCCATAGGTTAGGGGGAAGGCATGGGTGTGCGAGAGCTTCAACACGGCGACTTTGCCGGCAAACGCGTGCTGGTGCGCGTCGATTTCAATACGCCGATGCGCGATGGCGCGGTGACCGATGACACGCGCGTGCGCGCGGCGCTGCCGACGATCAAGGCTCTGCGTGATGTGGGGGCGCGGGTGGTGCTGTGCTCACACCTGGGTCGACCCAAGGGTCAGGTAAATTTGGAGTTTTCGCTCGAGCCGGTTGCCGGCGTTCTGGCCAACCTTCTGGAGACGTCGGTGGCGTTTGCGCCTGACTGTGTTGGCCCGGCGGCCACAAGCGCGGTCGATGCGCTCAGCCCGGGTGACGTGATTTTGCTTGAAAACACGCGGTTTCACGCCGGCGAAGAGGCCAATGACTCCAACTTTGCCAAGGCGCTCGCAGCCCATGGTGATGTGTTCGTCAATGACGCCTTTTCGGCCGCGCACAGGGCCCATGCCTCGACGGTTGGTGTGGCCGCTCACCTGACCGCTTATGCCGGCCATGCCATGGCGCGCGAACTTCACTATCTTGCTCAAGCGCTTGAGAACCCCCAGCGCCCCATGGTCGCGGTGGTTGGTGGGGCCAAAGTCTCCAGCAAAATCGATGTGCTGACGAACCTTGTTGAACGCGCTGACGTTCTGGCCGTTGGCGGGGGTATGGCGAACACGTTTCTCGCGGCGCGGGGCCATGATGTGGGCAAGTCTCTGTGTGAGCATGATCTTTTGGACACCGCGCGGACGATTGAAGCCAAAGCTGCTGATGCGGGGCGCCAGGTTTGGTTGCCCTCCGACGTGGTTGTCGCCGAGCGCTTCGAAGCGCATGCGCCCAGTATGGTCAAGCCCGCCGATGCCGTCTCGGGCGGGGATATGATCTTGGACCTGGGGCCCAGTGCTGTGGATGATTTGGCCGACGTTCTCGCCAAGGCGCACACGGTCGTGTGGAACGGTCCGCTCGGCGCGTTTGAATTGTCTCCGTTTGACACGGCGACCGTCGAAGCGGCGCAGTATGCGGCGAAACGGACCCGCGAGGGCGCACTGGTGTCTGTGGCGGGCGGCGGCGACACCGTGGCCGCGTTGAATCACGCCGGCGTCAGCAGCGATTTCAGCTTTGTGTCGACGGCGGGCGGGGCGTTTCTGGAATGGCTGGAAGGGCGCACTTTGCCGGGCGTGGCTGTGCTGGAAAGCACCTAAGTCGCGGCCGCTTCATGCGGTCGAGCCCGCCATGGCGTCGCTGTTCTTAAGCCTTGGCGACGGACTTGCATTCGCGGCGGTGCAGATGCGAGACAAACGCCCATTCCCCTGACAAGACCGTTCGATTTGATGATAGAATCTGCGGCATTGTGTCAGGGTCGTTGGGTCAGCACGGGGATGTCGCTATGGATGTGCAACAGTTGAATGCCGTGGCGGAGGCCATGGTCAGCCCTGGCAAGGGAATCCTAGCCGCCGACGAGAGCACCGGCACCATCAAGAAACGGTTCGATACGATTGGGCTGGAAAGCACGGAAACCAATCGCCGCGACTACCGCGAAATGCTGTTTCGGTCCGACGGGATGCAACACATCTCGGGCGTGATTCTGTTTGACGAGACCTTGCGGCAATCGGCGGCCGATGGCGCGCCTTTGGTCAAGCTCATCCAGGATGCTGGCGCTGTGCCAGGCATTAAGGTCGACAAAGGCGCCAAGCCGCGCGCTGCGTGCCAGGGCGAAACCGTCACGGAGGGGCTGGACGGTCTGCGTGAACGTTTGACCGAGTATTACGCGCTCGGCGCGCGCTTTGCTAAATGGCGCGGCGTGATCGACATTGCGCGCGGGGGCAGCCCAGACATCCCTTCGGCGACGTGCATCAACGCCAACGCCCACGCGTTGGCGCGTTACGCTGCGCTGTGCCAGGAGGCGAACATCGTCCCCATTGTGGAACCCGAGGTTCTCATGGACGGGGATCACGACATCGCCCGGTGTTTCGAAGCCACCGAATACACGTTGCGCGTCGTCTTTGCTGAGCTGTTTGAACAGCATGTGGAGCTCGAGGGCATCGTCCTGAAGCCGAACATGGTGGTCTCGGGCAAGCTGTGTCCCCAGCAAGCGGGTGTGACCGAGGTCGCTGAACAGACCATCAAGGTCCTTAAGGCGACGGTGCCAAGCCTCGTTCCCGGCATCGCCTTTTTGTCGGGCGGTCAGTCGAGCGAGGACGCCACAGCGCATCTCAACGCCATGAACGCGCTGGGGCCGCTGCCGTGGAAGCTGACCTTCTCTTATGGCCGTGCGCTGCAAGCTGACGCGCTCAACGCGTGGGGCGGGAAAGCGGAGAACGTTGCGGCCGGCCAAGCGGCGTTTGCGCATCGCGCCAAGATGAATGGCCTGGCGTCCACGGCTGAATGGACCCCACAGCTGGAAACTGTTGGCGCCTAAGGCCGTGCTGGGACGGCAACGATGACGGTGTCAGCCCAGTTTCGCGCCTTTGTTGAGGAGCTGCTCAGCCCCCATGGCGCGGTTCGGATCCGCGCCATGTTCGGCGGAGCGGGCGTTTATCTTGACGACCTGATGGTCGCGCTCATTGCCGACGACATGTTGTATCTGAAGGCCGACGCACAGACCGAAGAGCGGTTTGCGGACGCTGGCTGCGAGCAGTTTTCCTACGACGCTAAGGGGCGGGCCATGACCATGAGTTATTGGTCCTGCCCCGAGGCCGCCTTTGATGATCGCCAAGCGATGGCGGCGTGGTTGGAGGCGGCGCGCGCCGCCGCTGTGCGCGCCGCGGCAAAGCGCAAGCCCAAGCGCGCCGATCGGTGACCGTTTTGTGAAGCCCAGTGCGTTGCCAGTGTCCGATTTGTCACTCGGGCGGTCCGCCCCTTTGCGTTAGGCTTGGCGGCCGCTGCATGGGAGGATTTGCAATGCGCAGCATACGTTTCGGATTGTGCGCCGTGTTGGCCTTCGGGTCGTCGGCTTGGGCCCAGGATCGTCCCTTGCGTTTGGAGCCCCATTGGTTGGCCGAAGGCTTCTCCAATCCCGAGGGCGCGGCGCTCGCGCCCGATGGCGGTTACTTCATCTCCAACGTCGCGGGCAGTGGTTCTGACAAGGACGGCGAAGGGTGGATTTCCCGGGTGTCCGCCAAAGGCGATGTTGAGACGCTCAAATGGATTGAGGGGCTCGACGCTCCCAAGGGCATGGCGGTGTTGGGCGATGAGCTGTTTGTCGCCGACATCGACCAGGTGCGCGTCTTTGATGTGGCCACGGGCGAGGCGCGTCGCACGATCAGCATTCCTGGCGCGGAGTTTCTCAACGATGTCACGATCTGGAACGGGTTGGTCGTGGTGTCGGATTCGCGGGGCGGCCGCATCATTGCCTTGACGGAAGCCGGACCGCGCATGCTGACGGGGCGCGAACCGTTTGACGGGGTCAACGGCGTGTACGGGGATGGCGAGCGTCTGCTTTTTGTTTCGATGGCCTTTGGCGGGCTCTACGTGGATCGGCCGAATCTGATCGTTGATGATGAGGGCGTGCGATGGGGCGAAGGCCACGGCGACCCGTTCCGTATCGTGGTCGAGGTTGACGCCATGCAAGATGCCGATGGAGTCGCGCCGGCCCCAGGCGGTGGGTACATCGTCTCGTCTTGGCGCGGCGAGATCTTCTCCGTCAGCGAGGAAGGTCGGGTCGCTTCGCTTTTGAACACGCGCGATGACGGCATTTTGCAGAACGATTTCTTGGTTGATGGCGAGGTGCTTGTTGTTCCCAATTGGGAACCGGGCACCGTTACGGCCTGGCGGTTGGTGCGTGACTAGCGTTCGGGACGCGCGGCCGTGAGATTTGGCGCGAAATGGGCTAAGCAGGGGGCATGTCCGACTGTCGCCTGTATCTGATCTCACCGCCCGATGTCCCTGATGGCGCCGCCTTCGCGCAGATGCTCGACCGAGTGCTGGGCGCCGGCGATGTTGCGGCGTTTCAGCTGCGGCTTAAAGGCGGCGTCGATGTGCAGACCGGCGAGGCGCAGCCTGCGGACACAGCGGTGTGGCGGGCCGTCGCGCCGGCTATTGCGCCCGTGTGTGCGGCCCATGGGGTGGCGTTCATTCTCAATGATCGCGCCGATTTGGTCAGCGAGTTCCGGGCTGACGGCGTGCACCTTGGGCAATCGGACGGGGATGCGCGCGAGGTTCGGGCCATGCTTGGCGGCGACGCGATCGTGGGTGTGACCTGCCACAATTCGCGCCACCTTGCGATGGAAGCCGGGGAAGCCGGCGCTGACTATGTTGCGTTTGGCGCGTTCTTCCCGACCGATACCAAGGCGGTCAAGCACCATGCCGATGTCGAGATCCTGACGTGGTGGCGTGAACTTTTTGAGTTGCCGGCGGTGGCCATTGGCGGGGTCAGTGTGGATAATGCGCAACAGTTGGCGCGCGCTGGCGCAGACTTTGTGGCGGTGAGCGCGGGCGTGTGGGGCTTCGATATGGGCCCGGAGGCGGCCGTAGCCGCCTTCACCCGAACGCTGAAGGATGGCTAAGTATGGCGATAGCTTTGGTGGGGTGGCGCGCCGCCCTGGTCGCCGGCGGAGCAGCCTTGCTGATGGGCGCTTCGGCTGCAGCTCAGTTCGCCGACGCTGATGCGCAATTTGCCGAGGCTTTGCGCATACGCGAAACTGGCGATGTGCGGGCGTTGCAATTGGCCGAAGCTGCGGCGCTCAACGGACATGCTCGTGCGGCGGTGTTGGCGGGACAGATGCTTGAGACGGGCTATGGGGGCGCGCAAGACGCTGCGCGCGCCGTTGAATACTACCGTCTCGCCGCGGCGGATGGCGATGTGGACGCGGTGTTCCGGTTGGGCCTGATGGCGCTCGACGGGCGGGGCGGTCTGTCGGCTGGTCAAGCGGCGGGGTTTTTCCAAACCGCGGCCGAAAGCGGCATGAATGAAGCGCGCTATGAGCTGGCCAAGCTGCATTTGGACGGCGCATCCTATCACCATAACGTTGAACGCGGCCTCAGCCTGCTGCGGCTGGCGGCCATTGATGGCTATGAGCCGGCGCATTTGCTGTTGGGGCTGTCCCTGGCGGAACACGCCACGACCGGTTCAGAGTTTGATGAGGCGGCCCATTGGCTCGGATCGGCGGCGGAGGGCGGAGACGCGGAGGCGGCTTACGCGGCCGGTCTGGCCTTTATCCAACGCGGCGAGAGCGCGGCGGCGGCCCGGCTGTTCGCGGTGGCGGCGGCCCGAGGGCATTTGGAGGCCGCAGCTGAACTGGGCTGGATCTACTACCGCGATGGTTCGTCGGCGTGGCGGTCGTGTGAGGCGGCCGGTGGGTCGAGCACGGTTGCGGCGTGCCGGGCTGAGATTGATGGCGAGCAATGGCGTGAGGGCGTTGATTGGTTGCGCCGGGCCGCGATTGGCGGTGATCCCATTGGGCGTTACCGGTATGCGTGGGCGTTGGCTGAGGGCGCGGATGGCGTGCTGGAACGGGACTTGGAAAGCGCCTATCGTTGGTTGTTGCTGGCCGAGGCGGCGGGTGTCGCTGACTTTGGGGCCGGCGGTGATGCGGCCAAGATCAAAAACTGGCTGGAAAACGAGCTCGGACCGGAGTTCGTCGCGCGCGTGAATTCCTCGCCGCTGTTTTTCGACAATGGCTGAGGTGTTGGTTGTGATCGCGCCCAGGGAAACGGCCCTGCGCGCTTGCCCGGTC
>CAZADA010000096.1:0-10519 GCA_964483775.1 uncultured Caulobacterales bacterium | reverse complement strand
CCCCCCCCCCCCCCCCCCCCCCCCCCCCCCCCCCCCCCCCCCCCCCCCGGCCCCCAAGCTATGAGATTGACTTCACTGGCGTCAGCGATCGCTTTGCTGCTCGTCTTCAGCGCGCCGGCCGTCGCCCAATTTGAAGATCGCACCGGCCGGGATGGCTGGGTGCTCAGCGCGCCGTTCCGCGCGCTTGGCCTTCATGCCTCGGGCGACGTGGTCTGGGCGTGGAGCGACTACCAGATCACCGTATCCAGCGATGGCGGCCAAACATGGTCGGCGCCCTTCGCCCCGCCCACCGATGAAGGCCGTCCGGTTCGCATTATGGACGCTGTGGCGGCGTCGCGCGGCGGACTGGTGCGGCTTGAGAACGGCCTGGTGTATTCGGCCGTGAATGGAGATTGGGTGCAGGTCGACCTGAACGGCGTGAGCCAACTTGTCGGCGACGGCGCTGGCGGTGTTTGGGCGGTGCGCGGACCGACCGGCCAGCTGGCTCTGGTTGATCCCAGCGGCGGCTTTGCTGAACGTGGGACAGGACGGATCTTGTTCTCGACCGCCGACGGCGTGGTGGTGGAAAGCGGCGGCGCCGTGCGCCTTGTGCGCGCCAGTGACGAGGTGTCGCTGCGTTGGTCGGGCGGCGCGGCTTACCTGCCCGGGTATTTTGATCTTCCCGCGCAGACGTCCGCACTCAATGGCGTGGTGCTGGCGCGCAATGGCGTGCAATGGCAAGTGCGCGACGGTCGGGTCGATAACTCGCTCTCGCTTCCAGGAACCATGGCGCACGCCGTGGCCGCCAGCGATGGGCGCACCTTTGCGTTGGTGACGGCGGAGAACGTGACCTACCTGCTTTATCGCTCGGGCGGTCGGCTTGGCGATTGGTCCGTTTATCCCCGATTGCCCACCATCGGCATGCCCGTCGGCAACCCCGTCAGTGTCACGGTAAGTTCCAACTATATCGTTGTCGCCACCGACCAAGGCCTGTCCTTCACCGAGCGACGCGGCGAGCGCGGCTAGGCCCAGCGGGTGTCGATCGCAGCCTTGGCGATCTCAATGTCGGGGGCGATCGACACCGCGCGCACAGGCAAGTCGTCAAGCGCAGCGATGGCGTCGGGCGTTGGCGGCGGCGCGCCCAGCGCCGCTGTGATCGCGCCGGGGAATTTGGCCGGATGGGCCGTGGCCAACACCACGCGGGGCGGACCTTCTCGCGGCAGGGCGCGCGCTGCCGCCACGCCCACGGCGGTATGGGGACAGATGATGTCTCCGCTCAACTGGAATGTGCGTGCGATTTCAGCATGGGTGCTCGCTTCGTCGACGGCGATGGCGTGAACTTCCTCGCGCAAGGCGGCGTGCAACCCCTCGGGCAAGCGCGCCTGCCCGCGTTCGGCGAAGTCGGCGAACAGCTGTGTTGTGACGGCGGCGTCGCGCTGCGAGGCTTCAAACACCAGGCGTTCAAAATTGCTCGGGGCCTGCACATCCATGGAAACACTGGCGCTCGGCTGTGCGGGGCAGCGGGTGTACACGCCGGTCTCGAGCACGCGTGCGAGGGCGTCGTTCTGGTTAACCGCGGCCGTGATCGCCGCGATGGGGGCCCCCATGGCGCGTGCGACCCAACCGGCAAAGGCGTCACCGAAATTCCCCGTTGGCGTGATGGCGCGGATCGGTCCGTCAAGGGCCCGGCACGCCGCAAGATAGTAAGGGATTTGTCCGGCGAGGCGGCCCCAATTGATGGAGTTGACTGAGCTGACGCGGGCGCCGCGGCCGAGCTGCGGATCGGCGAGCAAGGCCTTGACCATGCGTTGGCAGTCATCGAAATCGCCCGCCACAGCCAAGTTGAGGACGTTGGGCGCATCGACGGTCGTCATTTGTTTGTGCTGAACCGGCGAGACGCGTCCTTCTGGATGCAGGACCACCAAACGAATGCGTTCAGCGTGGGCGAAGGCGTTGACCGCGGCGGCGCCGGTGTCGCCGCTGGTCGCCGTGATGAGCAGCAGATCCTCGCCAGTTTTGGCCAGCGCCGCCGGCGCCAGCCGCGCCATCAAGCGCATGGCGCAGTCCTTAAACGCCAGGGTTGGACCGTGGAAGAGCTCCAGGAGCCAAAGGTCCTCATCGATTTGCTTGAGCGGAGTGACGGCGGCGTGTCGGAACCCAGCGACCATATGGTCAATGGCTGTCGTGACCTCTTGCGCGCTCAGGGCCTCGCCGACAAACGGGCTTAGCGCGGCATGTGCGAGGTCGGCGTAACTGCGGGGATGATGGGGAACCAAGTGTTCAGCGCTGAGGCGCGGCCAAGCCATGGGCAGATAGAGCCCGCCGTCGGGCGCAAGGCCGGTGAGCAAGGCGTCATCAAACGTGGTGGGCGCGCCATTGCCGCGGGTTGAGATGTAACGCGCGGTTGGCTTATCGACGTCCCGCTCGGTCAGCGATGCGACGGTCATGGACGCACCTGCCCATCGCCGCGCACGACATATTTGAAGCTCGTCAATTGTTCTGCGCCAACCGGACCGCGGGCGTGCAAACGGCCGGTGGCGATGCCAATCTCAGCGCCCATGCCAAACTCTCCACCGTCGGCGAATTGGGTGGAGGCGTTGTGCATCACGATGGCGCTGTCGACCTCGGCCAAGAAGCGCCTGGCGGCCTCGGCGTTCTCGGTGATGATGGCGTCGGTGTGCTGCGTGCCGTAGGCGGCGATGTGGGCCACGGCGTCATCAAGCGTATCGACCACGCGCACAGCCAGCGTGGGCCCTAGATACTCGGTGCGCCAATCGTCTTCACTCGCCTCGCCGAGGTTCGGCAGGACCGCGCGCGCGCGATCATCGCCCTTCAGCGCGCACCCGGCGGCGATGAGATCAGCGGCGATGGCCGGCCCGTGGCTCTCCAGCACGGCGGCGTCGATCAGCATGGTTTCAGCTGCGCCGCACACGCCAGTGCGCCGCATTTTGGCGTTGCGCACAATGGAGCGCGCCTTGTCGAGGTCAGCGTTGGCGTGGACATAGACATGGCAGACACCTTCCAAATGACCAAGAACCGGCACGCGCGCGTCGGTTTGCACTCGCTCCACCAGGCTGCGCCCGCCGCGTGGAACCGCGAGATCCACCGCGCCGCCCAGACCGCTGAGCACGTGGCCGACAGCCGCGCGATCAGGCGTGTTGACGAGCTGAACAGCGTCAGGCGTAAAGCCGGCGCCAACCAGGCCCTCGGTTACGGCGGCGTGGAGCGCTGTGTTGGACCGGAACGCTTCGGAACCGCCGCGCAGGATCGCGGCATTGCCGGCGCGCAAGCACAAAGCCGCCGCGTCCGCCGTCACGTTTGGGCGGCTTTCATAGATGATTGCGATGACGCCAATGGGCGTGCGCACCCGCGCGATGTCGAGGCCATTGGGACGCGTCCAGCGCGCCAGTTCTTCCCCCACCGGATCGCCCTGCGCCGCGATGGCGCGAACAGCGGCGGCAATGGCGTTCAGCCGTGTATGGTCCAGCACCAATCGGTCAATCTTGGCCTCGCTCAAACTGGCGGTGCGCGCGGCGGCGACGTCCTCGGCGTTCGCGTCGAGGATAGCCGAAGCGTGATCGCCAATCGCCTCAGCGATCGTCGCCAGGGCCAGCGTGCGTTCCCCAGCCTCAGCTTGGCCGACTTCATGGGCGGCGGCGCGCGCTCTGGCGCCCATCGCCAACATCTGAGCCGTCAGGTCATTGGCGGCGGCGGTCGCCACGGTGGTCGTCGTCATGGGTCGGGCCTCCCCCGGGCTGGCGCGGTGTCGGTCATCACCAGATCATCGCGATGGATTATTGCGCGTGGCCCCTCATAGCCCAAGCGCTCGCTGAGGTTTTCGCTGCGCGCGCCCATGATCTTTCGGGCCTCGGACGCATCATACGCGATGAGCCCGCGGGCGACTTCCCGGCCATGGGGATCGAGCACGCATACCGCATCGCCCTTTTCGAAGGCGCCGTCGGCTTGGGTGACGCCGACGGGCAGGAGGCTGCGGCCTGTCGCCAGAGCCGCCGCGGCGCCAGCGTCAACGTGCACCGCGCCGGCGGGCTTGAGCGCGCCAGCGATCCACGCTTTGCGTGCGTTTTGCGGACTGGCTGCGGCGGCGAACCACGTGGCGGGGCCGTCATCAGCCAAATCGCCCAGCGGATCAGGAGCCGATCCCGGCGCGATGGCGACGGCGCAGCCGGCGGCTGTGGCGATGCGGGCGGCCTCAAGCTTGGACCGCATGCCGCCGCTGGCGATGTCAGCGCCCGGCCCGCCGGCCATGGCGTCAATCTCTGGCGTGATGACACCCACGCCTTCCAGTCGACTGGCTGTGGGATCGCGCCGCGGGTCGGCGGTGTACAGCCCATCCACGTCCGACAGCAAAACCAGCGCATCAGCGCTGATGATCTGGGCGACGCGGGCGGCCAAGCGGTCGTTGTCGCCGTAACGCAATTCGTCGGTGGCCACCGAGTCGTTCTCGTTGATGATGGGAACGACCCCCCACTCCAGCAGGCGCGCGAGGGTGGCGCGCGCATTCAGCCAGCGGCGGCGGCGCTCGGTGTCGTCGAGGGTGAGCAGCGCTTGGGCGACATGCAAGTCATGGCGCGCGAAAGCGGCCGACCAGGCCGCTATCAACGCTGGTTGACCGGCGGCGGCGCAGGCCTGTTTGTCCTGAAGCGTGCGCGGGGGCGCGTTCAAGGCCAACACGCGGCGACCTGCGGCGACCGCACCCGACGAGACGATGACAACTTTGGCGCCGCGGGCGTGGTGGGCGGCGACGCCCTGGGCGATTGCGGCAAGGCGCTGGGTATCGGGGCTCGCCGCATCCGGCGGGCACACCAGAGCTGAGCCGAGCTTGATGACCAAGCGCGCGCCGGTGGTGAACGCCGTGCGGCCTGCGCGCGCGACCGCTTGGGGGTCGCTTGCGGTTGGCACGGCGTTCATGGCTCGCCGTCGCGCTTGCGCAGCTTTTCTTCTTCGTACTGCACACCCCAGCCAATGAGTTGACGCCACAGGGCCTCCGCGAGTTCGGGGGGCAGCCCCAGCGCTGTGGCCCGCGCGCGGACATTGTCGATGACTTGCTGGATGCGCCAGGGCACGACCGCCTGGTTTGGTCCGGCCTTTAGGCGCCACGCGCGGTCGACATAGGACCACCGTTCGGCCAAGAGCGCGATGAGCGCCTCGTCCAAGCGATCGATCTCGACGCGCACCTCATCCATCGTGGCGCAGTCGTGCGGGGCGCGCGTCATGGTCGATCCGAACTCCTCAGTGCAGCCCTAGGGTGGGCTACACTGCATAATACATCGCAAACTCGACAGGGTGTGGATGGGTTTCATACCGCAACACTTCTTCCATTTTCAGGTCGATGTAGGCGTCGATCATGTCGTCATCGAGCACACCGCCGGCGGTCAAGAAGCTGCGATCTTCGTCGAGGGCGGCCAGCGCCTCGCGCAGGGTGGCGCACACGGTGGGCAAGCGCTTGGCTTCATCATCCGACAGCTCATACAGATCTTGATCCATCGGATCGCCCGGCTCGATCTGATTGGCGATGCCGTCAAGGCCGGCCATCATCAAGGCGATGAAGGTCAGGTAGGGGTTGCCCGCCGGGTCGGGGAAGCGGCACTCGATGCGCTTACCATTGGGGCCGGTCGAATACGGAACGCGGATCGAGGCCGAGCGGTTGCGCGCCGAATAGGCGCGAATGGTTGGGGCCTCAAACCCTGGCACCAGACGCTTATAGCTGTTGGTGGTGGAATTGGCGAAGGCGTTGATGGCGCGGGCGTGCTTCAACACACCGCCAACGTAATGGAGGCAGATCTTGGACAGTCCGGCGTAGTCGCCGCCTGCGAATTGGGGTTGTCCCCCCTTCCAAATGGACTGGTGTACGTGCATGCCCGTGCCGTTGTCGTTCCAAACTGGCTTTGGCATGAATGTCGCTGACTTGCCGTACGAACTGGCCACCATGTGCACGATGTACTTATACAACTGCATGTGGTCGGCGATCTTCGTCAATGTTTGGAACCTCATCCCCAATTCGTGCTGGGAGGGCGCCACTTCATGGTGGTGCTTTTCCGGCTCAAGGCCAAGTTCACCCATGATTGTCAACATTTCCGAACGGAAGTCTTGACCTGTATCAATCGGAGGGACAGGAAAATACCCGCCCTTGGGTTGTGGACGGTGCGCCAGATTGCCCGTCTCGTACTCTTCACCCGTATTGTACGGCCCTTCATTTGAATCGAGCGTATACCCGGTGTTTTCCTGATCCGTGGTGTAGCGCACATCGTCGAATACGAAAAATTCAGCCTCCGGGCCGAAATACGCGGTGTCGCCAACGCCGGTGGTCGTCAAATGCGCTTCGGCGCGACGGGCCGCGGACCGCGCGCAACGATTGTAGGGTTGGCCGGTTGTGGGATCGAAAACATCGCAGAACATATACAACGTGGTCTGCTGAAAAAACGGATCAATATTGGCGGTGCTTGTGTCCGGCTTCAAGTTCATGTCGGACTCATTGATCACTTTCCAGCCCGCGATGGATGAGCCATCAAACATCACGCCGCTGTTGAAGAAATCCTCATCGACCATGGAGACGTCAAACGTGACGTGCTGCAGTTTTCCGCGAGTATCAGTGAACCGCAAATCAACAAACTTCACGTCTTCATCGCGGATGGTCTTCAACACGTCTTCCGACATTTCTACTAATCCCTTTGAGACTGGAGACAGCGCGGACTTGCTGCGCGGGGAGAGGCGATCGACTGGTCGCCACAGAACCGAACGAGCCCACCGATCCGAAGCGGACACATCAATGTTATAAAAACACATTGTGAGCATGCGCAACACGTATCACGTTGCACATGCTCACTGAGCGGTTTGGGTCCCGCCTGGGGCTGCGCACACGGCAAGGGAGGGCGCGTGGTCTGCTGGCGTGACGATTCTCACCCGCACTGAGGTCGCGTCATAGTCGGGATCGCCATGGGCTCCTGGACCGATGGCGATGTCGACACGATCACCGGGTCTCAGGTTCAAAGGGATGCGCGGGCGCTGTTCGGTTTCGCCCTTCTCGGTCGGGATTGGGCTGCGCCAGACAACCTCACCATTCACCGCAATGATGGCGTCCACCCCATCCCCGCGCCCGCCATGACGGATGATAGCGCGCAGCTCGCCCTCAACCGAAGCGGGCGCGGTCCATCGCCGCACGGCCCAGGGCGAGGCGCCGCGGGCGGGATGCTGTTGGGCGCGGGACAAGGCGAACACGTCGGCGTGCACGCTCGCTAACGCCGTGCGCCATTCGCTCTGATAGACATGGGCTGGGCGCAGCTCGAACACGCCAGCGCCGTCTTCTTTGGTTGCGGGCCCATAAGTCCAACCCGGCTTTGCGCCGTCTCCATCGCGATGGGCATCGGTGAGCGTGAAGTCGAGCAAGCTGTCGGTGACCAGGCGCTCAGCGCGGGTTTCCTCGATACGCGCAACCGGGCCTGTGATGTAGATGGGATCGGCTCCCAGCGTGATGATCGGTTCTTCGTCAAGGGCGATGGGGGCGGCGAACAGGTCGGCGGCGGTGATCGCCGCGCCTGGTTCGGCATCCGTGCGGGCGGTCAGCCGCAACACCGCCTCGCCTTCCTGGGACCAGGCGGCGATGAGCTGGCGTCCATCGCGGCGCTGAAACACCTGGGCGTGGGTGCGCGGGTCAAGATCGAGCCGGCACACCGGCGTTGCGCCCTCCAAATGGCGCGCGGCCGCAACGAAGGCGGGGGCCGCCGGCGCGGGGCTGTAGCGGCCGCGATCGCTGCTCGGGGAGCGCACCAAGCCAAAGCCGGTGAACTCGTTGTAGTCGCGCAACAGGTACCAATAGGCGCGCTCAATCTCCAAGGCGGCGTAGGTGATGGACATCTGCGCCAAAAAACGCGCGACGGCGAAGCGCCCCTCCTCGTTCGACGCCTGACGGCCCCACTCGGTGATCCAGATCGGCTTCACGCCGCCTGCCATGGCCATCTGCGCGCGCAGGGCTTGGATGTCAGCGATGATGGTGTCGGGATTGGCGTGGTAGGGATGGATGGCGAGCGCGTCCATATGCGCCAAAGCTCCCTGGGCGAACAGTTGAGCCAGGTAGGGCAAGGGCGCGTGCACCACCGCACCGCCGACAATGGTTCCGTCCCAATGGTCGGCGGCCCGCAAGGCCCGGGTGGTTGTGCGCAACAGGGCCGTATAGCTGGCGGGGCGATCCGCGCAGGCCGGTCCCTGGCAAAACGTGCCATTGAACTCGTTCCACACCTCGAGCGCCGGTGTTTGGGCGCCAAATTGTTGCGAGACGCGTTCGGCGTACCGCGCGAACGCGGCGCGGCCGGCGTCGGTGTGGGGCGTGTCGCCATTGTCGTGGTTGGGATGTGCGTAAGTGAGGATGATCAGCGGGGTGATGTCGGCCCGACGCAGGGCGTGCATGTAGCGCAGATACTCCAGCGGGGCGGCGATGCGGCCTGGCGCCCACTCCATCCGATTCCAGTAGAGCTCATCGCGCACATGAGCGATGCCCAGGCGGCGCAACACCTCGACCATGTCGACGCTCCAACCCTGTGCGAAATGGGTTTGCACCCCGAACGCGGCGTCCGCGCTCGGGGGCGTGGGCCGCGCCATGATCGCGAAACTTGTGGGCGTGTCGAGGGGCGGCGCGCTCCCTGTAAGCTCATAGTATCCTGGGGGAAGTTCAGCCACGTCGAGGCGAGCCACAGGCGCGGCGATGCGCCCGGCGAGGCGCTCTTGGCCCCAGGCGTCCGTGATGCGCCAGTGCGCGCCCGCCTGCGCGCCGCGCACGGTGATGACGGCAGGCTCGCCGGCATAAAAGAGGTTGGCGGGAACGGGCGTGGTGACCCTGGGTGAGGGCATGGCGGCGCACGCACTGAGGGCCGCCAGGGCGACCAAGATCGCCGTCACGCGGGCGGTGTTCATGGCGATCGCCCAGCGCCTCATGCAACCAAAGAGCCCGAAAAATGGTCGAGCCCGATGGGTGGACGCGTGCGTAAGGCGGCTTGCGACTTGGGCGCACGCGCGTCTAGGCTTTCTAATCCGGGGTCTAAGCACGAGTGAATCCATGAGCGGCGTTGTCGAGAGCTTCTACACGAATGTCGAATTGATTAGCGGCTTCATATGGGGCGGAAGCTGGGGCGAGCAGGAAATTCTGCCCGTTTACGCGTCGCCCATGGTGGTCGCGCTGCTCGGCGCTGGTTTCTACTTCATGATCGCTTTGCGTTTTAGGCCCATACGTCGGTTGTTTCCTGCTTTTGGGGAATTATGGAGCGGGCGCAAAGGCAAAGGCGAGGGGGAAATCACACCCTGGCAGGCGCTTTCAACAGCGTTGTCCGGTCAGGTTGGCACCGGCAATCTCGCCGGCGTCGCCACGGCGCTTTCGCTGGGCGGACCCGGCGCGATCTTCTGGATGTGGGTGACCGCCCTTTTCGGTATGGCGTTGGCCTTTTCCGAGAGTTCGCTGGCGGTGATGTACCGCGAAGTCGACGAATTTGTCCGCATCTATGGCGGCCCGATGTACTACATCACCAACGGTCTTGGTAAGCACTGGAAAATCTTGGCGATATTGTTTTGCTTAGGCACGTTGTTCTCCGCCACGGCGACGGGCGGCATGATCCAGTCAAACTCGATCACCCAGTCGGCGCAGGAGTCGGTTGATGGAGCCTTTGTGGACTCCCTGCCCTGCGCTCTGACCAATACCGCTGAGCCAATCTACGCGCTCAACGAAGGCGCCGAAGCGATCGCCACGGTCGATGACGCCTTGGTTTTTGCCGAAGGATCGTTCACCCGCCTGTCTGATTGTGACGCCCGTGAGTTGGGTGAGGACGCCACCATCTACTCGATCTCCGCCTTCGCACCGACCGACGAACAGGTTGAGGCCAACGCCGCCCTGACGGGAGACCTGGTGGCGGCGACCGAGCGCGCCGTCACCGAGATCGATTACGTTCTTGCGAGCTGGATCTTTGGATTGGTCCTGGCGGTTTTGGTCTTTGCCGTGATCATCGGCGGCATCAAGTCAATCGGTTCCGTCGCCGGCAAAGTCGTTCCGGTTATGGCGCTCGCCTATGTCTTGATCGCTTTGGTGGTCCTCATATTGAACATCGATCACGTGGACGACGCGTTCGTCCAGATTTTCAGCTACGCGTTTGGTCTTGAACAGGCTGTCGGGGGTGCGGCTGGATATGGCGTGGTCGCTGCGATCCGCTATGGCGTGGCGCGCGGCCTGTTTTCCAACGAAGCCGGTCAGGGTTCAGCGCCCATCGCTCATGCGGCGGCCCAGACCAACGATCCTGTTCGGCAGGGCGAGATCGCTTCGATTGGCGTGTTCATTGACACGATTGTCATCTGCACCATGACGGCGCTGGTCATCTTGGTCGTCGACGGTTCCTACGGCGCGGCCGGCGCGGAATACGCCTGGTACCAGTCCAGCGGCTTGGAAGCGTCCGCGGTCACCACCGAGGCGTATCGCCAGGCCATTCCGTTCGGCAATTGGGTGGTGACCATCGCCATCGCCCTGTTCGCGTTCACCACCATCATC
>CAZADA010000095.1:0-10608 GCA_964483775.1 uncultured Caulobacterales bacterium | reverse complement strand
GCTCGCCTGACTGCGCGTAAGCCATGCTGGGAACCAAGGCCAGGGCATGAATGAGGCCGGTGATGGCGGCCATGCGGCGAGGATCGTATGCGATGCGGGACATGGACAATCCTTGGTGGACGATATGGCGCAGGTAACTTCGCGAAAACTCCGTCGATCGGCAATGCTTCGGCGCTGTCGACCGCGACCCGCCCTCATGTTTTCTGCGGTGCATCAAAGGTCCGCTCTATGGAGGGGCAAGGCAAAATCGATTGGATCGAGGCGCCGAGCGCTCCTATGCAGTTAGAACGGTTCTATCAAGACCGCCGAACACGATAGGAGACACCATGGACGGGATGGATCAGGACACCGAGAGCAAGTGCCCCATGATGGGCGCCAAACGCCGGCACACCGCCGCGGGCGCGCTTTCCAACGACGACTGGTGGCCCAACCAGCTGAACCTGAAAATTCTCCACCAAAACTCGTCATTGTCCAATCCGCTGGATCCGACGTTCTCCTACGCCGAAGCGTTTCAGAACCTCGACTACAACGCGCTCAAGCAGGACTTGTATGCGCTGATGACCGACAGCCAAGAGTGGTGGCCGGCCGACTATGGTCACTATGGACCGTTTTTCATTCGCATGGCTTGGCACAGCGCGGGCACCTACCGGATTGCCGACGGTCGCGGCGGCGGCGGCGCAGGCATGCAACGCTTTGCTCCGCTCAACAGCTGGCCGGACAATGGCAACCTTGATAAGGCGCGCCGCCTGCTGTGGCCCATCAAGCAGAAGTACGGCCAGGCGATTTCGTGGGCCGATCTGATGTTGCTCGCTGGCAATGCGGCCCTTGAGTCCATGGGCTTTAAGACCTTTGGATTTGGCGGCGGACGCGTCGACAAATGGGAGCCTGAAGGCGACGTCTTCTGGGGCCCTGAATCAGAATGGCTCGGCGATGAGCGCTACAGCGGCGACCGTATGCTCGCCAACCCGCTGGGCGCGGTGCAAATGGGCCTGATCTACGTCAATCCCGAGGGTCCCAACGGCAATCCCGACCCGCGGGCCGCAGCGCTTGATATCCGCGAGACCTTCGCGCGTATGGCGATGAATGACGAGGAAACCGTGGCGCTGGTGGCCGGCGGGCATACGTTTGGCAAATGCCACGGGGCTGCTGATCCTGGCCAGTTCGTCGGGCCCGAGCCTGAAGGGGCGAGCTTGCAGGAGCAAGGTCTGGGATGGATGAGCACCTTTGGCTCAGGCAAAGGCGCGGACGCGATCACCAGCGGACTTGAAGGCGCTTGGACCCCGACGCCGACCCAGTGGGACAACAGCTATTTTGACCTTCTGTTCGGCTATGAGTGGGAGTTGACCAAGAGCCCTGCGGGCACCTGGCAATGGGCGCCCAAAGACGCGGCGGACAAGGACATGGCCCCGGCGGCTGACGACCCCAACAAGCGGGTGCTCACCATGATGGCCACAACGGACATCGCGCTGCGTGAGGATCCAATTTACGAACCCATCTCCAGCCGCTTCCATCACGATCCCGACGCCTTCGCTGATGCGTTCGCCCGGGCGTGGTACAAGCTGACCCACCGCGATATGGGACCGATTGGCCGCTATCTTGGCCCCGAGACGCCGAGTGAAGTGTTGATTTGGCAGGATCCGGTTCCCGCCGTGGATCACGACCTGGTCACCGACCAAGACATCGCTGAACTCAAAGCGAAGATCCTGGCGACCGGTTTGAGCGCGTCACAACTGGTGAAGATCGCTTGGGCGTCGGCCGCTTCGTTCCGGAACACCGATAAGCGCGGGGGCGCCAACGGGGCGCGCATCCGCCTCGCGCCGCAGAAGGACTGGGCGGTCAACGAGCCCGCCGCTTTGGCCGGTGTGCTGCAGAAACTCGAGGAGGTTCAATCCTCGTTCAATGCGGCCCAGTCTGGCGGCAAGCGCGTGTCGTTGGCCGACACTATCGTGCTCGCCGGGTGTGCGGGCGTTGAGCAAGCCGCGAAGGACGCCGGCCTGACCATCACAGCGCCCTTTACGCCGGGACGCACCGATGCGACCGACGCACAAACCGATGCGGAGTCCTTTGCGGTGCTGGAACCAACCTATGACGGCTTCCGCAACTATCTGCGCGGTGACGTGAACTGGCCAGCTGAGGAGCTGCTTGTTGATCGGGCGCACTTGCTGGGCTTGACCGCGCCTGAAATGACCGTGCTGGTGGGCGGCATGCGCGCGATGGGGGCTAATCATGGCGATAGCAAAGACGGTGTGCTGACCGACCGTCCCGGCGCGCTGACCAACGACTTCTTCGCCAACTTGCTTGACATGGGCGTTGAATGGAAACCCGCCGACGACGCCGAACAGGTGTTTGAAGGCCGCGATCGGGCGACGGGCGCAGTCAAATGGACCGGAACCCGCGTCGATTTGGTGTTTGGCTCAAACTCACAATTGCGCGCTTTGGCTGAAGTCTACGCGTCGAGCGATGCGCAGGCGAAGTTTGTCGAAGACTTTGTCGCGGCGTGGACTAAGGTCATGAACGCCGATCGGTTTGACGTGAACTAGCCGTCGGGGGCAGACGTTTTGACTTTGACGTCTGCCCCTTTTCACCTCGTTGCTAAAACAAGGTCGCCTTGACGCCCGGCGGCAGGCCCTTGCGCGCCGGATTGGGTTCAAGCGCCTCCCCGATCGCCCGGCCCAGGGCTTGTGTGACGTCGCGCCAAAACGCATCGGGACTGGCGTATGCTTTGCGCTCGTGTACGAAGATGCTCGCGCGCATCCCACCAGCGACGGCGTCGATAAAATCGTCAATGTCTTCGGTGCGCACGCCGCCAAAGGCCATGTGCCCCAACAACACCCGCCAGCGTTGATCATCCAGCGTCGTCGCGCTCACCAGCTTGAGGAACTTTCGTCCCTCCACGCTGACCGAGGCGCTGACGCCGGCGTGGGCGAACTCCTCGGCCGTGCGCAGGCTTGAGCCCGCGCCGTTGACGCCGCCCTGCTCCATGGCCTGGCGCATGGTCTCAAACAGCGCAGCGCCAAGGGTCAAACCGGTGTCCTCAAGGACCACGTGGCTTGACGACAGTTTGGTCGCGCGGAAGGTGACCTCAAGGTGCAAGTCCGCGGCCTGGGCCAACGTTTCCAGGAGCGCGGGAAACGACCGGACATCAATGGATGGGGCGACGTCGAACTCGGCGCTGACATGACCGCCCTGGGCGCGGGCGAGAACCAAACGCACTTCGCTCTCAGCGGTGATGCGCTCAACCCTAACGTCTCCCGAGGCGTCGACGGCGATGTCATAACGGCCCGTTGGCGAGGGGGCGTTGGCGGCTGGGATGCTCATGCCGCCACCTGCGCGCGCAACCGCGCCAGTCCGATGCCAATCGAGCGGAACACCCCTTCCCAGCTGTGATGGGGATCCTCAAACGTGCACAAGCGCACGGTGACGTGCGCGCCGATCCCTTCGGCCAATCCCTCTAAGAGCTCGACCAACTCATCGCCGCGCTCGACCTGTTCAACGCGCATGGCCAACACAGCCTCACCCGACAGGCTGTGGTGGCAACCAAAGTCCACGCTAGCCGGCCGGCCAAAATCAATGAGGGTTTCGGCCGCGCCATCGTCGATCATGCCCAGCGTCGCCGCGCTGTCCTGGCGAAAGCCCAGGGGACGCAACGCCTCGCCGAACCAACGGCCAAGCCGGCGCCAGTCGGCGATCCGCCACCTGAGTTCAACGCCAACGCCCAGCCGCCAGGCGATGTGTTCGATCATGTGGCTGACAAAATCATTGGGCGTGTCGATGATCTTGCGGGCCGGTTCACCATCGAACAGGGCGAGTTGGGGCGCTGCGAGCCGGTCGAACACGACGTCGGCCAGTTTGGACTGGCGCAGGGGCGCAACGGGCGTCGCACCGGTGGCGACGGCGATCGCATAGCCCAGCCCGGCCGCGCGGCCAGCTGTGAGACCGGTGACCGAGTCCTCGATGAACACACAGTTTTCGCTGTCAACGCCGAGGGCGGCGGCGGCGTTGGTGTAGATGTCCGGCGCAGGTTTGGCGCGCACGGATCCTTCGATGCCGCTGATGGCGTCGAAACGCCCCGCAAGCCCTGACCGCTCCAGCATGGCGTCCAGCACCGGTTTGTCATTGCTCGAAGCCACAGCGCAGGCGAGGCCTGCGGCGCGACAGGCGTCAAGCAGCGCCAGGGCGCCGGGGATCGGCCTAAACGCAGCTGTCGCGCGCCCACGCTGGTAGGCTGTGATGGCCGCCTCAACATCGCGGGGTTCAGGATCAAACGGCGCCTGTTTGACCAACTCGGCCCAAAAGCTCTCCGCCTCCAAGGCAAAGTGAGCGCGCACGGACTCCCACGTGATCCACGTTCCCTCGCCCCAGATCTCAGCGGCGGCGGCGGCGGCGAGATCGTGATCGGCGGCGACGGTGTCGAGCAACACGCCGTCCACGTCGAACAGCGCGGCGCGGACGCCTGCGGGAATGTCAACAATGCCGCCCAGGTCCATCATGGCTGGCATCGCTAGGATCTCCGCAAACGGCGGCGCACGGCCGCCGAGTGAGCCGGGAAGCCCTCATAGTCCGCCAGCGCAATGGCCGTGGGCGCGAGGGCTGCGAAACCCGCCTCGTTCACCTGCACAAAGGAGCTGCGCTTTTGAAAGTCGGGCACTCCCAGGCACGAAGCGCTGCGCGCCAGGCCGCCCGTGGGCAGGATGGCGTTGGTGCCCGCACAGAAATTGCCCAGGGTGATCGGGGCAAACTCCCCCAGCATGACCTCGCCGGCATTCTCGATGCGCTCAAACACACGGTCGGGCTCGGCGGCCAGGATTTCCAGGTGTTCGGGGGCGAAGGCGTTCACAAAGTCGACGGCCTCGTCCTCGGTTTCGGTCCATAGAATGCACGAGCGATGTTGGAAATTGGTCCGGATGAAGTCGCGGCGCATTTCAGGAAGCGCGTCGATCAAGGCGGGCAGCCGCTCGGCCACGGCCACGGCGTGCGCCTTGGATGGCGTGACGAGAACCGCGCACGAGTCTGGCCCATGCTCGGCTTCGATCAAGAGGTCATGCGCTGCCAGGTCGGCGTCGATGGTGCCGTCGGCGAAGATCACCGCTTCACTTGGGCCCGCCGGTACGCCGGGATCGAGCACGCCCGCCAGCGCGCGCTTGGCGGCCGTCACATAGGCGTTGCCCGGCCCCAGGACCTTCGGCGTACGGGGAACCGATTGGGTACCATAGGCGAGCGCAGCGATGGCCTGCACCCCGCCAACCCGGTACACCTCGGTCACGCCGACGCGACGCGCCACGACGAGTGTGGCTGCATCCACTTCGCCTTGCGGGCCGGGCGGGGTCACGATGATCGGCCGGCGCACGCCGGCCACCACGGCGGGAATGGTCAACATCATCACGACAGAGGGAAACGAGCCTTTGCCGCGGGGCACGTACAGGCCAACCGCGTCGAGCGCCCTGGTGCGCTCGCCAACCACCACGCCAGGGGCGACCTCGGTGCGAATCTCACGGGCTGTGAGCTGGTCGCGATGGGCCTTGGTGATGTTGGCCACCGCCAGATCAATGGCGGCTTTCACCTCATCGGACAGCTGCGCTTCGGCCGCGTCAAACTCATCATCTTGAACACGCAACGGCAAGTTGGCGACGTCGACCTTGTCAAACTCTCGCGTCAGCGCACGAACAGCCGCATCGCCGTCCACGCGCACCCGTTCGATGAGAGGCCGGACATAGCTGATCAGCTCTTCGATGTCGGCGCCCGACCGCAGCATCAGCGCACGGCGTTCGGCGTCGGTGAGAGACCCGATGGAACGGGCCTGGATATCAGTCGCGATAGTCGTCATGGGGATGTCAGATCCACGTTTTTTTCTGGAAACACAAGGCTCGGCGCGCGCCATTCTTCGGATCGCCGCGTTGAGGCGCTCGGAACGGCGGGGTGGCCTAACTAATATAGGGCGAATTGCGGGCGCGGCGTTGGCTTAGCCGACTTGCACAGGAAAACGGCGGTTGAACGCATACACCAGCAGCAACACCACAAACGCAAAGCTCAACAGTATCAACGACAATGTGTGAGCTTCACCATAGCGCAGGGTCTCAACGTGCTCGTAAATGGCGATCGAAATGACCCGGGTTTCGCCCGGAATGTTGCCGCCCACCATGAGCACCACCCCAAACTCACCCACGGTGTGGGCGAACGTCAGCACGCACGCCGTGACAATCCCGCGCGCAGACAGCGGCGTGATGACCGTTGCAAACGTCGCCAGCGGGTGGGCGCCAAGACTGGCGGCGGCCTCGCGCGGTCCTTTGCCGACGGCCGCGAAGGCGTTGTGCAACGGCTGAACCATGAAGGGTAAGGAATACACCACCGAAGCCACCACGAGGCCGGCGAACGAAAACGTCAACGTTTCGCCAGTGACGCGCAGCCACATCGCGCCAAGGGGCGTCGTCGGGTTGAACGCGATGAGCAGATAGAAACCCAACACGGTCGGCGGCAGCACCAACGGCAACGCCGTGACGGCCTCAACGACCGGTTTCAGGCGCGAACGCGTCGTCGCCAGCCACCACGCGATTGGCGTGCCGATGGCGAGCAACACCACGGTGGTGACCAATGCCAGCGCACATGTGAGCCAAAGCGGTCCGGTGTCCATCGCCAATCACGCGTCATCCTCAAAGCCATAGCCATAACGCGCGATGATCGCGCGCGCAGGATCGCTTTGCAGATACGCCAGGAACGCCGTAGCCGCAGGGTTGTCACCCGCGCGCGCCAACACGACGGCGTCCTGGCGGATCGGCGTGTAGAGTTCAACGGGCGGCTCCCAATGGGCGCCGCGAGGCGGCGCGCCAGGATCACGCAACTGGGCGAGGGCGACAAAACCCAAATCGGCCGCACCCATGGCCGTCCAGGCGTAGGCTTGGCCAACACTCTCAGCGGTGGCGAGTTTGTCGGCGACGTGGTCAGACAGGGCGAGCGCTTCGATCACCTGAACCGCCGCGGCGCCATAGGGAGCCACATCAGGATTGGCGATGGCCAGGCGACGCCAGTCGGCCGCCGCCAACGCCGCCGGTCCATCAGGCTCCAGCCGCCCGGTCTCGGGCGACCACAAGGCAAGGCGGCCCACAGCGTAGGTCACCGGTGAGGATGCGACGCCCTCGCGATACAACAGGGCTGGGCGATGTTCATCGGCGGCGAGGAACACATCGAACGGCGCGCCATGGCGGATCTGGGCGTAAAGCTGGCCCGTCGCGCCAACCGAGACGGTGACGTCATACGATGTGCGACGTTCGAAGTCGGCCTCGAGCTCCGCCATGGTGGGACGAAAATTCGCCGCGACCGCCACCAAAACCTGGTCGTGCCGGATGTCGGCCCGGCACGTCGTCAACGCGGCCAGCAAGCTGAGACAAGCGGCGACGCGCCGGACCATCAGCGCTTGACCGTAACTACTCTTGGTCCAACACAGCGTTCATGGCGGCGAGCCACACCTCGGCTCCAGCCCGTTCGTCTTCGCAGGCCCGCCATTCGGGGAGGATCTCGTCGGTGAAAAACGCCGCTCCGGGCGTGAGACCCACCGTGGCGTTCGCGGCGTTCAGCCGGCTGATGTAACCGTTTGCTGAGTCCGTCATAGCGACCGCCATCTGTTCGTTGGTGCGCCCGAGCCCGACGCCCATCAAATAGATCACGTTCTGGTAGGTCTCCGTTTGGCCGGCGCGCTCGTCAGGATCAATCGCCAGACCAGAACTGACAAATCCGGACGCCATGCTCTCAAGACCGTCGAACATTTGGCTCAGCCCCACACAGCTCACCGCTTCAGCGTATTTGACTTCGTAAAGCTCGATGAGCTCAGGAGTGAGTTGCTGAGCTTGGGCGGTTGTTGCGAAGCCGAGGCTCGCAAGCGCTCCGGTCAGCGCTTTGAACAACGTTTTTTGAGTCGCGTGGCGCATCGGTATCTCCTTTTCCGGTCAGTTGTGGTGGGCGGGGTTTCCGTGGTCGCCGCTGTGTTACGCTTGATTGGTGAAACGCCGCAGTTCATTGCGACCGATGACCATGCGGTGCACCGCGTCCGGGCCGTCGGCAAACCGCAAGGTGCGTAAGCCTGTCCACATCATGGCCAGCGGGGTGTCCTGGCTCACGCCTGTGCCGCCATGCATTTGCATCGCTTCGTCGACGACTTTGAGCGCGACCTGAGGCGCGACGACCTTGATCTGGCTGATCCATGGCGCGGCTGCGCGCGGATCGCCTTGGTCCATCATCCAGGCCGCCTTGAGGCACAACAGACGGGCTTGCTCAATCGCCATGCGGCAGTCAGCGACAATGTCCACATTGCCGCCCAGCTTGGCCAGCGGGCGGCCGAACGCCGTGCGGGCGCTCGCGCGTTGGCACAGGAGCTCGAACGCCCGTTCAGCTTGCCCAATCGCGCGCATGCAGTGGTGGATCCGCCCTGGTCCCAGACGGCCTTGGCTAACCTCAAACCCCCGCCCCTCGCCCAACAACAACGCGTCGCCGGGGACGCGCACATCGGTGAAGCGAATGTGCATGTGGCCATGGGGGGCGTCGTCATGGCCAAAAACCGTCATGGGGCGGAGGATTTCAATGCCCGGCGCGTCAGCGGGCACGACGAACATGGAGTGCTTGGCGTGCCGGTCGGCGTCGGGCGCCGCGTCGGTGCGCGCCATGAGAATGTAGACCTTGCAACGCGGATCGCCGGCGCCGGAGGCCCAGTACTTCTCGCCGTTGAAGACCCAGCCATCGCCATCGCGTTCGGCCTTGAACTCCAGATTGGTGGCGTCGGACGAGGCCACGTCCGGCTCGGTCATCAGATAGGCCGAACGGATTTCGCCCTTGAGCAAAGGTTCCAGCCAACGGCGCTTGTGCTCTTCGCTGCCATAGCGCTCGAACACTTCCATATTGCCGGTGTCTGGCGCGTTGCAGTTGAAGATCTCCGCACCGAAATGCGGGGACCAGCCCATTTCTTCGGCAAGGTGTGCGTACTCCACCGTGCTGAGGCCGTAGCCGCGTTCGGAGTCGGTCAGCCAGAAATTCCATAACCCCTGCTCTTTGCAGAGGGTTTTGAGGTCTTCGAGAATCTCCAACTGGCGATCGGTGAAGGCGAAGCGCCCACCGTCGGCCTTGCCCACTTCGGCATGGTATTCAGCTTCGGTGGGAATGGCGTGGTCGCGCACGATGGCGCGCACCTTGTCAATCAGGGGGCTGACGCGGTCGGACACGCCGAGATTCATGTCGGGCATAGGCGCCTCTATCTGTCGTTGATCAGTTGACGCACATATTGGCCAAGGCCCTGAGCGCCGGGACCGAACATAGCGTAGGCTGGATTGGTCGTTTGTTTGTGAAAGTATCGATAGTAGATCTGTTGGGCAATCACCGCGAGACGGAAGACTCCATAGGCGTAGTAGAACGTGAAATCTGTGATCGTGCGTCCGGTTTTTTCGGCATAGTAGGCAACGACTTCGTCCCGGGTGAACATGCCTGGCGCGTCGGACGGTTGTTTTTTCAAAGCCTGTAACGATTGGGGATCGTCAGGCTCGATCCAGTACGCCAACGCCGCACCAAGATCCATCAGGGGATCGCCGAGCGCGGAGATCTCCCAATCGAGCACGGCCCTGATCTCGTGCGGCGGACGGGGGTCAAGGATCATGTTGTCGATGCGGAAATCACCGTGAAGAACCGCTTGGCCGCTTTCCGCCGCCGGGCGATGATCGGCGAGCCATTGGCGCACGTCTTCAAACGCATCGGCGTCATCGGTCAGCGCTTTTTCGTACCGTGCATTCCAGCCCAAGATTTGGCGTTCGACATAGCCGTCCGGATTGCCGAACTCGCCGAGCCCGAGGGCCCGGTAGTCCAGGGCGTGCAGTTCGATGAGCTTATCCCACACGCGTTCGCAAAACCGGCGGTTCTCCGGGGCGCCCCACCCCCATTCGGGCGGGATGGTTGTGGTGACGAGCGGGCCTTCGACCTTGTCCATCACGTAGAACTCAGCGCCGATCACCGAGGTTGCATCATCGGCGTAGTAGAGCACTTCAGGCACTGCCGGGTAGGCCGGTTTGATCGCGCGCATCACCGTGTATTCGCGGATCATCGAATGGCCGGATTTCGGCCGAGAGCCCGCCGGCGGGCGGCGCAACACAAGCTGCCGGTTGGGGTAGCTGATCAGGAAGGTCAAGTTCGAGGCGCCGCTGGGGAACTGGCGCACGCTGGGGTCGCCCTCTAGACCGTCCACGGACTGTTTGAGAACACGATCGACCGCATCAAGGTCGAAGGCGTCTTCTTCGCGCACCGCGATCGCGGCATTGTCTGCAGCGCTCGTCATGCCCCTCCCCACAGTGTGGTTAACGCGAGCCAGTGTTCCTGGGTGCGCAGAGCAATGCAAGGGCTAGGCGGACGCGCGGCGCCCGCCAGCGAGCCACGCGTCGATGTCTTGGGCGGTATGGCTTGGCGTATGCAAGCCGAGCTTAGAGCGCCGCCACAAGATATCGTCAGCCGTCTGGGCCCACTCTTCGTTCACTAGGTAGGACACCTCGGCCTCAGTGAGCCCAGCGCCAAAATCGCGCCCCAAGTCGGTGAGCGCCCGCGCGCCGTCCATCAACAGGGGCTAGCGGGAGCGGTAAGCGCGGG
>CAZADA010000094.1:0-10952 GCA_964483775.1 uncultured Caulobacterales bacterium | reverse complement strand
GGTTCAACTGTTTGAAACCGATGAGACGGCCGGGGAGGCGGACTGACCGGGAATGACGCTACAGGGCGCTCGCACCAAAGCCTTGGTGGTCCATCCCGTCACGCCGATGACGGGCGATCGTGATCCTGAGCTGCGTCTGGCCGAAGCGGCCGGACTGGCCCAGGCCCTCGACATGGACGTTGAGGCGGCGCGGGTGGCGGTGGTCCGTGATGTGCGCCCCAACGCCTTTTTTGGTTCGGGCAAAGTGGAGGAGCTGGCCGACGCGGTCCAGGACTTGAGCGCGGACGTGGTGGTCGTGGACACCGCCATCACGCCGGTCCAGCAGCGTAACCTTGAGCGCGCACTCGGCGCCAAAGTGCTCGATCGCACCGGGCTCATCTTGGAGATTTTCGGATTGCGCGCGCGCACCAAGGAGGGGCGGCTGCAGGTGGAGCTCGCCCGACTGGCCTATGAGCGGTCGCGTTTGGTGCGCACGTGGACCCACCTTGAGCGTCAGCGCGGGGGCCGCGGCTTTTTGGCTGGTCCGGGGGAAAGCCAGATCGAGGCTGACCGACGCATGCTCAATGATCGGATCGCCAAGTTGCGGCGAGAGTTGGCGGATGTGCGGCGCACGCGCGGTTTGCACCGCGCCCAGCGCAAAAAGGCGCCGTTTCCGCTCATCGCGCTGGTGGGCTATACCAATGCCGGCAAGTCGACGCTGTTCAACGCCCTGACCAACGCCAAGGTCATGGCCAAGGATATGGTGTTCGCGACGCTGGATCCGACATTGCGGGCGGTGCGATTGGCCTCGGGCGTGGACGCCATGATCGCCGATACGGTGGGGTTCATTTCGGATTTGCCGCACGATTTGGTCGAGGCGTTCCAGGCGACGCTGGAAGAGGTGCGCGAGGCGGACCTGCTGATCCATGTGCGCGACATCGCTCACCCTGAAAGTGACGCGCAATGCGCTGACGTCGCCAGTATTCTTGACACGCTGGAGGCGGGCGAACGCGCGGGACGCCGCGTTCTTGAGGTGTGGAACAAGGCTGATCTGCTTGATGAGGATGATCGCGACATTGCGCAGTTCCGGGCCAAGCGGCATGCCGATGAGCATGGATTGACCCAGCAGGCTGAGCCGATTTTGGTCTCGGCGCATACAGGCGAAGGCCTTGGCGCGCTGTTGGACCGGGTGGATGGCTTGGTCACAGAGGGCGCGTCGGTTGCGCGCTATCGGCTGGATGCGGGAGAGGGTAAGGCGCTGGCGTGGCTGCACGGCCATGGCGCTGTGCTGGATGAAGTGAGCGATGATGACGGGGTCATCACTGTGCGCGCTCGGCTGTCAGCCATGGCTGCTGGGCGATTTGCGCGCATGTTCCCCAACGCCGTCGGCTTGGACGACGCTCGTGACGAAGCGGCGGAGTGAACCGGCGTTGTGAGGATCGGCTCGGGGCCGTAGCTATTCCACCGCGGGTTGGAAGTCCGATGGTGAGGGCAACAACGTCATCACATCAAAGTCGAGCGTGATCGAACCGTCCGGTGATCCTTGCGATCCCGAGGACAGGATCATGCGCCGGATCGCATTGCGGGTGTCCTCGGTGACGGCGAGGTCTTCCAGCTTCCAGCGCGCTTGGATCACGCCGTTGTTGCGATACACGGTGAGATCACACGAGGCGGCAGCGCTCTCACAGGCGTTCAACACCGCCGACAGATCCGCCGGCGAGCCCAGATAGCTGCGCGCCGAGATGGTGGTGTTGAGCAAAGGCCGGCCGGACAGGTCGATGTCGGTGAGATTGATGCGCTCATCGCGTTCGAAGGCTTTAACGTCCGAGAAGACAGCGTACTGCTCTCCGGCGCGGATTTCGACCTTTTGCGCCGTGTTGGAGGCACAGCTGGCCGCTAGGGTTCCGATCACCGCCACGGTCATTACGTTTCGCACGATCTTGCTCCGCATTGACGCTTGATACTGGCGCGGAGAATGTCGTGGAACCCTGGCCATGTCCAGGCGTGGGGCGGGAAAGAACAAGGCAATTGTGGACGTGGCGCAACTGTTGAGTTCAATGCCGATCAGCTCTCGGCGCTCGAGAGTGTTTTGGCTTCGGATTCGGCTTGTTTGACGGCGTTCCAGATGGCGTCCATCCGCTCGAGGGTGACGTCTTGTGGCGCTAGGCCTTCGGCGGCGAGGGCCGCCTCAACGGCGCGGAATCGACGCTCGAACTTGGCGTTGGCGTTGCGCAGGGTTTCTTCGGCGTCGGTTTTGATTTTCATCGCCACGCAAGCCGCTGAGAACAAGACATCGCCCAGCTCTTCGCTGATGGCCTGGCCGTCGTTGGACGCAATGGCTTCGCGCAACTCATCGAGCTCCTCGACGACCTTGGCTCGGGCCGATTCGCTATCGGGATAGTCAAAGCCAACGCGGGCCGCGCGTTTGGCCAGCTTCTGGGCGCGCATGAGGGCGGGAAGGGCTGCGGGGACATCGTCGAGCACGCTGGGCGCGCGTCCCTCGGCCAGAGCCTTGGCGCGGCGCTCTTCAGCCTTGAGCGTCTCCCATGCGCGTTCTTGTTCCTCGGCTTGTTGGATGGTCGCGCCGGCGAACACATGGGGGTGGCGATCGATCATCTTGTCGCTGACAGCGCGCACAACATCGGTGAAAGCGAACAGTCCGGCTTCCTCGGCCATACGAGCATGAAACACCACTTGGAAAAGAAGATCGCCCAGCTCGTTCTTCAGTTCGTCAGGATCGCCGGACTCAATGGCCTCGACCACTTCATAGGCTTCTTCGATGGCGTAGCGGGCGATGGAGGCGGATGTCTGCTCGCGGTCCCACGCGCACCCCGACACCGGGTCGCGAAGCCGGGCCATGATGTCCAGCAGCGCCTCGATCGCCACGCCGGGGCTGGTCTCGCCATCGTCGACCTTGGAACCCTGTTGGTGGGCGGCGCTCACACGGCCATCGCGGGTTTTGCTGGCTCAAGGCCAAGCGCGTTGGCGATCTTGCTCAACATCGTGGCTTCTTCTGGCGCCACGTCGCCATCGGCCCAGGCAATTTTCTCGAGATAGCCATAGACCTGGCGGCGCTGGTCGACGTTGAGGACGCTGCGCAGCATGCTGGCCAATCGCTTGGGGTCGGGCAGGTGCTCGTGATTGTTGATGACCTTTTCAAGCGCGGCGGGTTCGAAATTGGCGAACAGCTCGGCGCCCACTTGTTTGGCGGTGATGATCTCGGATTCTTGCACAATGCCGTCGGCGGCGATCAGGGCCGCAGCCAGGTCGTAACCCACGGTGACCACGTCGGGCGGGCCGCTCTCAGGCAGGCCGACCGAATGCAGGTACTCGCGCACAGCCGGCAGATTGCGGCGCACGGTGATGCTCTTGAACAGGCCATAGAGGATGAAGATCGGATTGAGCACAAGGCCGAGAAAGCTGAACCAGCCGAACAACGCCGACCGTCCGACATCCTTGAGGATCTGTGTGCGCACGCCGCGCACCGAGCCCACATACCGACGGCTTCCCAGCGGTCCGGTCAGGACAATCCCGCGGATATAGGGGACGTACGCAACCGTTTCGAGCTTGCGGCTCCTCACATACGGGCAGTCGTAATTCACCGTTTGCGAACTCATGGCGCCTGGCCTTTCTGGGTCATGTGACGGGACGCTGCCGCGCGTGCGCGGTGACGGCCCCAACCCTCAAGCCTATAGCCGCCGGTGGCGGCTTTGCCCAGCCTTGGGGCGCCGGTTGTGACGGCTGAGCCGGCTCGTGACCGTGGGTCGCGCATACCTATCCATGTGTCGCATAAGATATATTATGAGATCTATATGCCAACCTGTGGGGACGGTGAGCTCGCTAGGTCTGAGCATTGGCAGGACAACCGGCGGGCGGCGCTGGGATCCTGAGCTGGTTGCGTTAGGTGGGCGTGGCGGCCTCAGAGGCTCGGACTAAGTGACGCTCAATCACCATGCCGTCGATGGCCGGCGTGACGTGACTTGGCGTGCGGGCGTCCAGTTCGGCGTAGTCGAGATCAATGTGCATGTTGGTGAGGATGGCCTGCTTGGGGGCCACGCGCTCGATCCATTGGAGCGCTTGGGCGACATTGGCGTGGGTGGGATGCGGCTTGTCGCGCAAGGCGTCCACGATGAAGACGTCGACGCCGCGCACCTGCTCCAAGGTTGCCTCGGACAACGCTGAGCAGTCATTGCAATACGCCACCGGGCCAAACCTGAAACCCAAGGATGGGATGGGCCCGTGGACCTGGTCCAGCACAAGCGCCTCGATCGGCCCGCCGGGTCCGTCAATGGCGACGGTCGTGCTCGGCTCAAGGTCAATATGAGCGTCGAGGATCGCCGGATAGCCCGTCGCGGGATTGTCGGCAAAGCAATAGTCAAACCGGCGCATGAGGATGTCGGCGGTGCGCTGGTCCATATGCACGGGAATCCGCCGGCGCTGGCGCATGGCCAGTGCGCGCAGGTCATCGATGCCGTGGGTCTGGTCGGCGTGGTCATGGGTGTAGAACACGGCATCGAGGCGACCGACGTCGGCGTTGAGCATCTGGGTGCGGAAATCGGGACTGGTGTCGACCACGACCCGCGTTGTGTTCGTTTCTGACCATGGCGCGAGGTCTGATTTGCGCTCGACGAGGATCGAGCACCGGGTGCGTTGATTGCGCGGATCGTTCGGATCGCAGGCCCCCCAGTCACCGCCGATGCGCGGCACGCCTGCTGAGGAGCCGCAGCCGAGCACGTGAATGCGGATCGCGCCGCTGGTCATGGTCACGGCGCTGCGCCCTGTTCGGCTATGGCCGCTGGCCCCGTCGCGCCCACCTTGTTGAACAGGCGCAGAGCGTTGGCTGTTGTGCGCGCGATGGTGTCCTCAAGGCTCCAGCCTTTTAGCTCAGCCAGATAGTTGGCGACATGAACGAGGTAGGACGGCTCGTTGCGACGCCCGCGATGAGGAACCGGAGCAAGGTATGGGCTGTCGGTCTCCAGGAAGATCCGATCGTCGGGCATGATGTCTGTGATGATCGCGCGCACGTCGCTCGCTTTCTTGAAGGTCATGATGCCATTGACGCTGAAATACCCCCCGAGCGCCGCGCCGCGCTGAGCGAGTTCGGGGCCGCTCGAATAGCAGTGTAGGACAAAATCAAAGGGCCCGGTCGCCATTTCGGCTTCCAATATCTCCGCCATCGGTTCATCGGCCTCACGGGCGTGCACGATGAGCGGCAGGCCGGTTTGGCGCGCAGCTGCGATGTGGGCGCGGAAGCTGGTGACCTGATCAGCAAAGGGGCTGTGATTGTAATGCCGGTCGAGGCCGGTCTCTCCGATGGCGACGCATTTGGGATCGTCGGCGCGTGCAACAATGGCGTCAGCCGTGATGTCGGGTTCGTCTTTGGCGTGGTGAGGATGCGCGCCGGCGGTGCCGAAGATGTCGACATGGGCGGCGGTGAGCGCGCGGACGCTCGCAAGGTCGGACCAGCGTGAGCAAATCGCAAGGATCGGGGATACGCCAGCCGCGCGCGCACGCGCGATCACGGCCTCGCGGTCCTCATCAAACGCTTCAGCGTGCAAGTTGACGTGGGTGTCGAACATTGTGGTCATGCACTCGCCCGTTGGGCCTGCAAAAGGGCCATTCGCACAGCTAGTTTAGGGTCCATGCGCAAGCGGACAAGGTCGCCCTCAAGCGCACCCACGGCTGACCAGGCCTCAATAAGCGCCTCGCGTTGCTGCGGATCGCTCGCCTTGGCCGCGGTCTCGCGCATGCGCTCGCGGAGCCATTCGAAGATGAGAGACCGCTGGGTCTCCATCGCGCGCGCGCTCAATCGATCGGCCAAGGATATGGCGGCTGCGCTGTCGCCGCTGAGTGCGATGTCGAGCTCGCGCGCGAGCTTTTGCGCATCGGCCATGTAGAGCCGCACCGCTTCGCCCGCACGCCCTTTGGCGAGCTTGGCGCAGGCTTGGGCGTCGGCGTCGCCGGCCGCGCCGATCTCACGCACAGCGCGAACAGCGGCTGACGGGTCAGGCGTGCGAACCACGAGACGGCGGCATCGCGACGCGATCGTCGCGGGCAGCCGTCCCGGCGCATGGGCGACCAGGAAAAACAACGCGCCGGCCGGAGGTTCCTCCAGGGTTTTCAAAATGGCGTTAGCGCCCTGGAGTGTGAGTTCGTCGGCGGCGTCGATGAGACACACGCGTCGCCCGCCCTCGCCGCTGGTCCGGGCGAAGAACTGACCGGCCGCACGGGCCGCGTCCACGGGGATCTCGGCTTTCCGGCCGCCGCGATCATCCAGCGGGCGTTCCAGCACCAAACAATCGGTGTGGGCCTCGGCGGCGATGCGGCGGCACACCGGATCGGCGGGGTCGGCGCCCAACAGGCCGCGGCTGGGATCTGGCTCTGCGCCAAGCGCGCGGCGGGCGGCGCGATACGCCAAGGTGGCTTTGCCAATGCCGCGCGGGCCGGTCAGCAACCAGGCGTGATGGAGCCGGTTTCCGGTCAAGGCGTCGGCGAGCGTGGCTTCGGCCTCCTCCAAGCCGTAAAGCGTGAAGTGGGCGCGTGGGTGCGGCGGTCCGTCGGTCGAGGTGTCTGCGCGCTTGGCCATCGCGACCTTACGCTTGGCTATTGGCGGTTGGAGCCAGACCTGCGCGCTCCATGGCCGTCCAAACCGCCCTGGCCACCTCATCGGGGTCGCCATGGGCGTCGATGCGCTTCACGCGGTTGGGCTCAGCGGCGGCGATGGCGCGAAAGCCCTCAGCGATGGCTCGGTGGTGGGCGAGATCAAATTGCTCAAAACGCGACAAGTCAGTCCCCGTTTGCCTCGCCCGGGTCTTGGCGCGCTCCAGCCCGATGGCGGGGTCGACGTCGAGCCAAAGCGTCAGGTCGGGCCTGACGCCGGGGAGCACTGCGTCATGGATCGCGCGCACAGCGTCCATGCTCAGCCCGCCGGCATGGCCCTGGTACGCCAGCGTTGAATCGGCAAAGCGGTCGCACACGACCCATTGTCCGGCGCTCAGCGCTGGATCAATCACGCGTGACCACAAATCCATGCGCGCAGCGTAGAGCAAGAGCGCTTCGCTTGCTGGGGTCCAACGGTCCACCGCGCCGTCCACCAGCAAGCTTCGGATCGCTTCGGCGCCGGGCGCGCCGCCCGGTTCACGCGTGAGCACGAGCGCAACGCCGTCGGCGGTTAGACGGTCGGCCAAACGGCGAACCTGGGTTGATTTTCCTGCGCCCTCGCCACCGTCAAAGGTGATGAAGCGCCCGCGGGGTGTTGTCATGGGGCTCTGCTAGCCTCGCCTGGCGCTCAGGACAAGCGGGGCGAGCCGATCACCGTTGGACAATGTGGGCGTCCCAAAAGCCTTGCGAGGCCAATTGACGTAAGGCGTGTTGAGCGCCGGCGCTCGACCCCCAAGGGCCCACGAGGACGCGTGTGCGTCGCCGGCCGTCCACCCGCGTGGTCTCCAGCTTCACCTCGCCGGCAAACTCCACGCGCCGGCGCATGTCGCGGGCGTTGGAACGGGCTGCAAACGAGCCGGCTTGCACATAGAAATCGGCATTGCTGCGCGCCGGCGTCGGGGTGCGCGCAGCCGGAGCGGCGTCTGCATAGCGGCCAACGGGCGTGGCGGCGGTGTCGTTGGCGCGCGCTGGTCCAAGGTAACGCACTTCGACCCGGGCGATCCCTTGTTGCTCAAAGCCCAGCGCTCGGGCGGCGGCTTGGCTCATGTCGATGATGCGATCGTTGGCGAACGGTCCGCGATCGTTCAGCCGCACCACCATGGATCGGCCGTTTTCCAGATTGGTGACGCGCACGAGGCTGGGAATGGGTAAGGTCGGATGGGCTGCTGAATACAGGTTCATATCGAACCGCTCACCGTTGGCGGTGGGGCGGCCGTGGAATTTGGGCCCGTACCAACTGGCCTCGCCGACTTCGCGGTAGTTGTCTTGACGGGCGGGAACATACCAAATGCCATTGATCTGATAGGGTCGCCCGACCTTTTGGTGCGAGGTGTCGTCGGCCAGCGTGGGGATCGGCGCAATATCACGACCGCCGGAGCGATCCAGCGTTGCGCACGCCGTGGCGGTGACCGGAACAATCATGAGGCTGAGCGCCAAGCGCGCGCACATCAAGGTGCGCCAGGCGCGCGTCATCGGACGGGTCATTCTTCCCTCCATCATCGCCGACTTCGTGCCGGCGGGGCTGTTGGCCGTGATCGATGGGGAGAGGCTCGCGCGCCCACATTTATCCGTTGGAAAACGCCTTGGTTGGCGCTCGCTCAACCTTTCGCTGCGCATTTGGCGCGCATTCGCCGATGATTTTCGTTCGATTTTCGCAGCTTTGGCGCGAACGGTTTACCGAGCGCATGGGCTCGGGTAAGCAAGGTCGCTCAAAGGTGCAGCGTTCGCGCGCGCCTTTGGGGAGGTGGCAGAGTGGTCGATTGCGGCGGTCTTGAAAACCGTTGAACCGAGAGGTTCCGGGGGTTCGAATCCCTCCCTCCCCGCCAGACCCTCACCTGAGTTTGCGCAGCGTTTCGGGCCGGTCCATTGGACCACGTTAGCGCGCGGCGCCGACGGGGTTGGCCGCTTCACCAGCATCACAGATTTGCATCGCGATCAGGTGTTCACGTTCATTCACTCCGACGTCGGACGTCGCTCCACGCTGGACGCAGCCTGGTGTCAGAGTGTTAGCTTGACGAACCGTGACAAAGAGACACCTTGATATGCATATATAGGGAGGCGCGACGGGTGGCCCACATCGCTCCGTTAAAGACCAGAAGGGCGCGCAAAACACTCATGCGCGCGTTGTTGGACGCGCGTTCGCGCCGCGGCGGTTCCTTTGTGGCGCTCGAAGAGCCGGACCGCCAACTCACATACAATGATCTTGTCCGCGCGGCCTTCGCGCTGGGCAGGCTGGTGAGCGCCGGCACGGCCAAGCGCGAGAAAATCGGCGTGCTGCTTCCCACCGGCGCTGGTGCGGTGATTGCGCTGTTCGCCATTTCGGCCGCTGGGCGCACGCCGGCGATGTTGAACTTCACCTCTGGCGCGCGAAACCTGCGCGCGGCCTGTCAAGCCGGTGACGTGAACCGCATCGTCACCGCGCGACGCTTCGCCGATGAGGGCGGCTATGCCGGCTTGATCAATGAGCTCGGCGCCTTTGCCAAGATCCTCTATCTGGATGAATTGCGCGATCACCTTACGACGAGGGATAAAGTGCGCGCGGCCCTTGGCGGTTTGGCGCCTTGGGCGGTTCGCAGTTTCCAAAATCCCGAAGAGACCGCGGTCTTGCTGTTCACCTCCGGCACCGAAGGCGATCCCAAAGGCGTCGCGCTCAGCCACACCAATTTGTTCGCCAACGTGCTGCAGGTCCGCGGGCACATTCCCGAACTGGTCGACAGCGACATCATGTTCAATCCGCTGCCGATGTTCCATTGCTATGGTCTGACGGCGGGCGCTCTGTTGCCCTTGCTGAGCGGTTTTCGCGCCGTGCTTCACCCCAGCCCGCTGCATGTCAAAGACATCCCCAAGCGCGTGCGCGACACGGGCGCGACCTTGCTGGTGGGCACCGATACGTTTGTCACCCAGTACGCCCGCGGCGGAGAGCCCGGCGACCTTGACGCTCTGCGCTATGCGGTTTGTGGCGCTGAGCGTGTTCGCGACGAGACGCGCGGCCTTCTCAGACGGACGTACAACGTCGAAATGTTGGAGGGGTATGGCGCGACCGAGGCGGCGCCGATCATTGCGGTCAATTCGCCGTCCGATAACCGGCCGGGCACGGTCGGTCAGTTCCTCCCAGGGATGGAGTACCGTTTGGAGCCGGTGGAAGGCCTTTCCAACGCGGGACGGTTGTTTGTGCGCGGGCCCAACGTCATGAAGGGCTATATCCGGCCCTCATCGCCGGGCGTGATCGAACCGCTCCACGAAGGTTGGCACGATACCGGCGATGTTGTGCGGGTGGATGAAGATGGCTTTGTCCACATTCTTGGACGGTTGAAGCGCTTTGCGAAGATTGGCGGGGAGATGATTTCCCTCGCCGTCGTTGAAAACTGCGCCACCAGCCTGTGGCCGGAACGCATGCACGCGGCGATGGCCCTGCCCGATCCGCGCAAGGGCGAGCAGATCCTGCTCGTCACTGACGGGCCTGACGTCAATCGCGCCGAAATCCTTGCTTTCGCCCAGAACCATGGCGTTCCCGAGCTCGCCGTGCCTCGCAAGGTGTTTCTGGTCGACGCCGTGCCGGTGTTGGGGACCGGGAAGATCGACTATGGCGGCGTGGCGCGCTTGATCGAAGAACTGGGTGTCGAAGCGGCCTAGCGATTCGGCCAATCCCTCGCATCCAAACCAGCGTCAACGGACGGGGCGCCGTTCGCCGCCCCCTCATAACCAAAGTGATCGAGGCTCGCGGTTGGTTCGCCTATGCGACCGAACTGCCGTTAAACGGGCTGAATTTCGACAGATCCACACTGTTTCAACGTTTGACGGTGACAAGGGGGTGCGAACCGCACTAGGGGAATCGCTATGACGCGTCGGACACAATTTGTTGGTTTTGTGGTGGCCCTAGCCATGTTGCTCGCATGCGCCCTTGCGCCTTCGCCAGGAGTGCTCGCTGGTTCGCCCGGCGCGACCGAGGTCAGCGCCAAGCGCTAGGGCTCGCCGCCATGTTTCGACAATGGGTTTGGCCAGTCCGCGGCTCCGCGCACAGTTAGGCTGTTGATGTTGGGATGCGGCCGCTGGTGAGATGCGGGGAGACGGTCAACGTGGCTTGCGTTGATTGGGTGACATCATCGACATGCACGCCGTCGGCGAGCTCGATGAGTTCCAAGTGATCGGCCTTCACGTCCATCACGCCGAGATTTGTGATCACCCGATCCACCACGCTGCGTCCGGTCAAAGGCAGCGTGCATTCGCGCAAGAGTTTAGGGACGCCGGCTTTGTTGGTGTGATCCATAACCACGACCACGCGTTTGACGCCGGCGACCAAGTCCATCGCGCCG
>CAZADA010000093.1:0-10998 GCA_964483775.1 uncultured Caulobacterales bacterium | reverse complement strand
TGCCGCCGGCCATGCGCTGAAAATTCTCGATCCGCCAGTAGTGCGTCTGGCCGTTGGTGTGACGCCACACCAGGTCGTCGGTCCCGTCCCCGTTCAGATCGCCCGCGTCTATCAAGCTCCAGCCCGCGCCGACCGGGGAATGGATGTTGCCCGCCCCGATGCGTTGTCCTTCTTCAATCTCCCAATAATGCACCTGGCCGTTGGTGTGGCGCCACACCAGGTCAGCGTCGCCATCGGCGTCCAAATCGCCGGCGCCTTCCAGCGTCCATTCAGCGCCGACGGGGCTGAAGACGATGTCGTGGCCGCCCTGGCGCGCGCCGGCGACCATGTCCCAGTAATGCACCCGGCCATTGTCATGGCGCCAGATGAGATCGTCCTGGGCCGCGGCGTTGGTCCCAAACGATGCGCCCGCGGTCGCTGTCAAAGCGATGGCGAGCGTAGAAACGCTAAGCTTATGTGTCATGGGGTCACCCCTTGTGTTGGCGAATCCGTCCCTGCCGCCTGACTACTCGAACGCCGTTCGAATTGAAATTTAAGAAAATTTAAATCTCAATTTGATCCATGTTCAGCTCCAGTTCAGTAGTGAATAGCCAAGATAATATTTTACGGCCACATAGATGATATCGAACATCGCTGCTGAAAGGCGGCCTTGGTACTTGTGGGCAACCTGGCTAAGGGCTGGCGTCACTGCAAACGTTTTGCTCGCGAGAACACGCCGTCGCGGCTCACCCCCGCACTTGCCGTATGCGAATCGCAGTTTGTTGCAGACTGTCGTGGACAACACCTAGAACATAAACTGAACACCGCTGGCGCACGGCAGCGTTATCCACTACATATAGTGGTGATCAAACCATGAGGCCGAAGATGTCTGACATCGCGATTGAGCGCCGACTGACCCAAGCGGGCGCGGACCCGCTGGACGCCATCGCCTTTTCGACTCGCCCGAGCACGCTGACCGGACCCGACGGCGCAGCGCTGTTCCACGCCGAAGCGATCGAGGCGCCACACGCTTGGAGCCAGATCGCAGTCGATATCCTGGCGCAAAAATACCTTCGCAAAGCGGGCGTGCCCGCCCGCACCCGCCGCGTGCCAGAGGACGCCGTGCCCGAATGGCTGCAGCGGTCCGAGGCCGACGACGAAGCGTTGGCCCGCCTGCCCGAAGCCGAGCGCTTTGGCCAAGAGACCTCGGCCAAGCAGGTCTTCCACCGCCTCGCAGGCGCATGGACGTATTGGGGCTGGACGTCGGGCCATTTCACCGGCGAGGCGGCCGAACAGAACGCCCGCGCGTTTTACGACGAACTTGTCGCCATGCTGGCCCTGCAAATGGCCGCCCCCAACAGTCCGCAATGGTTCAACACCGGCCTTCACTGGGCGTATGGCGTGGATGGGCCCGGCCAAGGCCACTACTACGTCGATGATAACGGCGCCGTGGTCGAAGCCGCCAGCGCCTTCGAGCGCCCCCAGCCCCATGCCTGTTTCATCCAGAGCGTCGCCGATGATCTCGTCAATGAGGGCGGGATCATGGACCTTTGGGTTCGCGAAGCGCGGTTGTTCAAATACGGCTCGGGGACTGGATCGAACTTCTCAACCCTGCGCGGCGCCGGCGAGCCCTTGGCCGGCGGCGGGGAATCCTCGGGGCTGGTCAGTTTTTTGAGGGTCGGCGACCGGGCCGCCGGCGCCATCAAATCCGGCGGCACAACCCGGCGGGCGGCCAAGATGGTCGTGGTCGACGTCGATCACCCCGACATAGAAGAATTCATCGATTGGAAGGCCCACGAAGAGCTCAAAGTCGCCGCCCTGGCCGCCGGCTCCAAGCTCATCGCTGAGCGTTTGCAAGCCGTCGTGTCAGCCGTCAACGACGGGCCCGAGGGCGAACGACGCTATCAGCCCGCGCACAACCTTGAACTGCGCCGCGCCATGCGCGCCGCCCGCCGCGCCGGCGCGCCCGACGGCCTCCTCGCCCAGGTCCTCGCCTTGCTCGAGCAAGGAATCACAGACCTTGATCTGCCCGCACTGACAGTGGATTGGGACGGCGAGGCCTATGCCACGGTGTCGGGCCAAAACGCCAACAACACTGTGCGCGTGACCGACGCGTTTCTGCGGGCGGTGCAGGACGATGCGCCCTGGGACCTCGTGCGCCGCACAGACGGTTTGGCGACGCGCAGCGTTTCAGCCAAAGCCCTCTGGGACCGGATCGGGCGCGCCGCGTGGGCGAGCGCCGACCCTGGCCTGCAATTCCACGACACCATCAACGCTTGGCACACCTGCGCCGCGGACGGACCGATCCGGGCCTCGAACCCGTGTTCGGAGTACATGTTTCTGGACGACACGGCCTGCAATCTCGCCTCCCTCAACCTCGTGGCGTTCTTGACCGATGACGGAGCGTTTGATTGCGAGGTGTTCCAGCACGCCTGTCGACTGTGGACCCGCGTGCTCGAAATCTCGGTGGCGATGGCGCAGTATCCCAGCCGCCCCATCGCTGAGCGCTCGCACGCCTTCCGCACGCTCGGCCTGGGCTTCGCCAATTTGGGCGGCCTCCTCATGCGCTCGGCCCTGCCCTATGACAGCCCGGAAGCGCGCGCAGCCGCCGGCGCCATCACCCATCTGATGACTGCCACCGCCTACGAAACCTCAGCCCGCATGGCTGAACAGCTGGGGGCCTTTCCTGGGTATGCGGCCAATCAGGGACACATGCTGCGCGTGCTGCGCAATCACGCCCGCGCCGCCTATGGTGAAACCAACCCCAAAGAGTACGAAGATCTCGCCATCACGCCGCATCCACTCGATGCATCAGCCTGTCCGTTTGAGGGCCTGGCCGAACAGGCGGGCGACGCCTGGGAAGCGGCTTTGCGCGCGTTCGAAACCCACGGCGCCCGCAACGCCCAGGTGAGTTGCATCGCCCCCACCGGCACCATCGGCCTGGTGATGGACTGCGACACCACGGGGATCGAACCTGATTTCGCGCTGGTGAAATACAAAAAGCTCGCCGGCGGCGGGGCGTTCAAAATCGTCAACCGCGCCGCGGCCGTGGCGCTGAAACGATTGGGCTACAGCGCCAACGCCATCGCCGAGATCGAGACCTACGCCTTGGGCCATGGCGCGCTGAAAGACGCGCCAGGGGTGAACCACGGTTCGCTTGCGGCTGCGGGCTTCACGCCAGCGGCCCTGAAACAGGTGGACGCAGCCGCCAAAGACGCTTTTGACATCCGCTTTGTGTTCACCCCCGGCGTGTTGGGGCGCGAGTTTTGCGAAACTCAGCTCGGCCTGTCGCCGCAAGATGTGGCCAATCCAGCGGCCGACCTGCTCGACCTGCTGGGGTTCTCGCGCGAAGCCGTTGAGGCGGCGAACCTGTATTGTTGCGGCGCGATGACGCTTGAGGGCGCACCCGGCCTGGCCCGCGAGCATTTGCCGGTGTTTGACTGCGCCACCCCCTGTGGTCGCCACGGCCGACGCGCCCTGTCAAGCCAGGCTCACCTGACCATGATGGCCGCCGTTCAACCCGGCGTGTCCGGCGCCATTTCCAAGACCGTCAACATGCCCCATGCCGCGACCATCGCGGACTGTCAGACCGCCTACCACAAGGCCTGGCAGCTCGGGCTCAAATCCATCGCTCTGTATAGGGACGGCTCCAAACTGTCTCAGCCTCTCGCCCAGACGTTGGACGACAACAGCTATGAGCGCATCGAATCGGCCGTCGCCGCCGCCAACACCCCGGCCAGCGCACGGCAGCTGGCCCAAGAATTCGCCCAAGTCGCCGCCAATCGCGGCGCTTTCCGCAGGCGCCTGCCCGATCGGCGCAAGGGCTACATCCAAAAGGCCACTGTGGGCGGCCATAAAGTCTATCTGCACACCGGCGAGTTTGACGACGGCGAACTTGGCGAGATCTTTATCGACATGCAGAAGGAGGGCGCAGCCTTCCGTTCAGTGATGAACAATTTCGCCATCGCCATTTCGATCGGCTTGCAATACGGCGTGCCGCTCGAGGAATTCGTTGACGCCTACGTCTTCACACGGTTTGACCCGGCCGGCCCGGTGACCGGCAATGACCGGATCCGGCACTCAACATCGATCCTTGATTATCTGTTCCGTGAGTTGGCGGTTTCCTATTTGGGCCGTGACGATTTGGCCCATGTCGACGCCGACGAAGCCCTTGCGGACGGCTTGGATAGCGGGAGCGGGGATCGTCCCATGGCGCGCCGCTCAGGCAGTGCGGCCGATGACGCAGCGCGTTTCATCTCCCGGGGATTCAGTCGCGGACGCGCGCCCGAAAACCTCATCATGCTGGCTGAGGCCGCTGAACGGCTTAAGCAGCGGCGGGTCGGCGACGCCGGCGAGACCGCAGAAACGCTCGAGGGTCTCGCCGAAGTCAAGAACGTCGACGCCGGCGCGAACGCACCGGCGGATCCGAGCCAAGCGCGCTTGCGCGGCTACACCGGCGATCCGTGCCCGGAATGTGGATCCTTCACCCTGGTGCGCACCGGCTCCTGTTTGAATTGCGACACATGCGGCGCATCCAGCGGGTGCTCTTAGCCCGGCGGCAATGCTGGGCTTTCCGGGCCGTTACATAAGTTTAAGTCGTCAGCACCGACATCCGGCGCTATGTTAGCGGCAACTGATCCAACATCGGCAACAGGAGATCGGCCTTGACCCGACACCTACTCCTAGCCGCCTGTTTCGCAGCCGCGATGTCCACCAGCGCAGCGGCGCAGGGCGTTAATGAAAACCGCACGTTTCGCGGTCCTTTACCTGACTTTAACTTCGCCGGCGAGAATCTCTCGAACAGCGTCTTTTCCGGGGCGTTCGCGCGCGCCAATTTTTCCGGCGCCAATCTCGAAGATTCACGGTTTGCTGGACACTATGGCGGCGGGTCCTTCGCAGCCGCCAATCTCGAAGATGCGCGCATTGAAGGCGCCAATTTCAACGCAACCAATTTCCGCGGCGCGCGTCTCGACAATGTTCGTATCGAGGGCTCAGCGTTTTCCAACGCCGACTTTGCCGGCGCTGACTTGGAAGACGCCCTCCTCATCGCCTCAGACTTCAGCGACGCCCGGTTCATCGGCGTCAATTTCAAAGATTCCCGGTTCGAAGGCGGCCATTTCAACGAGGCCAACTTCGAAGATTCCAACCTGCACGACGCTGTGCTCAACAGCATTGACGCCTCACACGCATCATTCGAAGACACCAATCTTGAAGACGCCCGTCTGGTCGCCTCGAACTTTCGCAGCGCCGATTTCACCGGGGCCAACTTCAAGGACGCTCGGCTCGACCAGTCTGATTTTTCTGACGCCGATCTTCGCGACGTGCGAAACATCACCCAACACGCCTTACAAAGAGCCTGCGGCGACGAGAACACCCGCCTTCCCGAGGGCTTGACCATTCCCTCATGTCACATGCGCTCGGGCCCGAATGCCGCCGAGTACATTTTGCGCAGCGATGACGGGCCGACCATTGTCCACCGCCGCTTCGCCACGCCGGCTGCGCCAGCAGCCGTGGCCCGCGCCGAAGCGCGCCTCGCCGAGTTGGAGCGCGAGTTGGCGGCGGCCGAACGCGAAGCCTTGCAAGACCTTGACATCCATCTTCGCGAGAAAATCGCGACGGTCCGCGACTCATTCGACAGCGTCGCCGTCTCCATCGTCGTCGACGGTGAGGAACTCGAATTCCAGATCGAAGGTCCGCTGATCACCGGCCGCAACGCCTTGGCCGCCGCAATGGCGTCCGGCGACGTGGAGGTCCAGGCCAATCTGTTCAATTTCCTCGACATCATTGAGACGCTCGAAGGCGGCGAGTTCGATATGAATGTCCAAGTGAGCATCGATTCTGAAGACGGTTCGGTGCGGATTGGCGGACTGGGACCCGACGGTGAAATGAACGTGTTCATTGATGAACTCGTGGCTGAAGCCACCAGCGAAGCCATGGCCAATTCCTTCTCGTTCTCCTTCGGCGCCGACACGGCGACCGGCGATGAGGCTGCGAGTGAGGAAAGCGATGCGTCCCTAGCCGACGACGACGGCGCTGACGCCCAAACGGAAGCCGATGAGCAGGCCGAAGACGGCGATCAAGAGGATGACGGCCAGTAGATGATCGCGCCGCAGCCGTTTCAGCGATCGATCCGCGACCAAGTCTTGCGCCGGCCAGCGGTCGCGGCTAGAAGGCGCGCGTCTTAGGGGCTACGGCCCCTTCCCCATTTTTGTCGCCGGGCTAGCGCCCGCTCAGCCTGGTCAAAGGACGCGTCATGGCCGTTGAACGCACGCTCTCGATTCTCAAACCCGACGCCACCGCGCGTAACCTCACCGGAGCGATCAACGCCATGATCGAAGGCGCTGATTTGCGCATCGTGGCGCAAAAGCGCATCCACATGACCCGCGCTCAGGCCGAAGCGTTCTATGGCGAACACAAAGAGCGCCCGTTTTTCGGCGAGCTGGTTGATTTCATGACGTCCGGCCCCGTTGTGGTCCAAGTGCTGCAGGGCGAGGACGCCGTCGCCAAGCACCGCACCGTCATGGGCGCGACCAACCCCGCCGAAGCTGACGAAGGCACAATCCGCAAGGCCTACGCCCAGTCCATCGGCGAAAACTCCTGCCACGGTTCGGACAGCGTCGCGAGTGCAGAGCGCGAAGTTGCGTTCTTTTTCGCCCTCGACGAGATCGTCGGCTAACGCTGGCAGTCCGCAAAGGCTCGGTTGTTCCGATCCCCGCCCGATCACATGGTCGATATCGGCGAGCGCCCACGCGATCGAGCCGGACTTGCCGCCAACGCCTCAGCCAAAGCCTGCGGATAGAGCGCATGCTCCTCCGCGAGGACGCGGGCCGCGAGGGTTTCGGCCGTGTCGCCAGGCAAGACCGGAACCTCAGCTTGGGCGAGGATGGGGCCCGCATCCACGCCCTCGGTGACCCAATGCACCGTACAGCCATGCGTCGTATCGCCCGCCGCCAGAGCGCGCGCATGGGTGTTCAAGCCAGGGTGTTTTGGCAACAATGACGGGTGAATGTTGAGCATCCGCCCCTCCCAACGGCGCACCAACCAAGGCGTGAGCACACGCATGAACCCAGCCAGACAGACCCACTGCGCCCCAGCCGCGCCCAACGCCTCGTCCACCGCATGCTCAAACGCCTCGCGATCGGCAAAGTCAGTGTGATCGACAACGGCGGTCGACACGCCCCGCGTCTGCGCCGCCGCCAAGCCGGCGGCGTTGGGACGATTGGACAACACCAGCACCGGGTCGCCCGCCACCTGGCCAGCCTGCATCGCATCGACCAAGGCCACCATGTTCGACCCGCGCCCCGAAATCAGAATGGCGATCGGGACCTTATGGGCCTCCACGGCCATCACGCCCGGTCCACCAGCGCACCACACACCCACGCCGTTTCGCCCGCCTCAGTCAGATGGGCGAGGACGGCCTCAACGTCGTCCTGGGCGACGCACGCCACCATACCCACACCGCAATTGAAGGTGCGCCGCATCTCGGCCAACTCAACACGCCCTGTTTGCGCCAGCCATGTGAACACCTGCGGCCATGTCCACGACGTCCAGTCGATCTGAGGCGTAAGGTGGGACGGCGCCATGCGCGGCGGGTTGTCCACCAAACCGCCGCCGGTGATGTGCGCAAGGCCTTTGATACGGCCCGACCGAATCAACGGGATCAAGGACGCCACGTAAATCCGTGTGGGTTCAAGCAAAGCCGCGCCCAAGGACTGATCCCTCGCCCACGGCGCCGGCGCGTCCCACCCCAGGCCCGCCGCCTCAACAATCCGGCGGACCAAGGAATAACCGTTGGAATGGGGCCCCGTTGACGCCATGGCGATCAGCGCATCGCCTGCAGCCATGGCGTGTGTGTGCGGCAACACACCGCCACGCTCAACGCCGCCAACGCAAAACCCGGCCACATCATACCGCCCCGGCGGGTACAAGCCGGGCATTTCAGCAGTTTCACCGCCAATGAGGGCGCACCCGGCTTGCTTGCAGCCATCGCCAACGCCCTGCACCAGCTGCACCAAGTCGGCCTCAGCGATTCGTCCAGTGGCGATATAGTCCAGGAAGAACAACGGCTCAGCGCCCTGTGCGAGGACGTCATTGACGCACATGGCCACAAGGTCGATTCCCAAGCCGCGATGCGCGCCAACCGCCGCGGCGATCTCCAGCTTGGTGCCCACACCGTCGGTTCCGGCGACCAAAACGGGATCCACAAACCCAGCGGCCTTCAGATCGAACACCGCGCCAAAGCCGCCAAGCGCCGTTTCAGCCCCCGGCCGCGCTGTGGCGGCGGCGACTGGCGCAATGGCGTCCACCAAAGCGGCGCCGGCCTCAATGTCGACGCCAGCGTCTGCATATGTCAGCGGTTTGTCGGTCACGTGCGCTCCTTTATGCTGCGGTCAGGCTTCACCGCAGGGGATGGGCCACAAAACGGTTTCATGCCAGGCCTGTCATCGTATAGATGTGTTGGGGCCTTTGAGGAGTGAGATATGCGCTGTTGGGGATTGGCGGCAGTCTGTGTTGCGTCCGCGCTGTTGTGGACGAGCTTTGCGTCGGCGCAAACTCGTCCAGATGACACAAACATTTACCGTGTCACAAATGTCGAAGCACGCGCGCAAGCTGAGAGCACCACGGCCGCCCAGGCCCAAGCCCTCACTCTGGGCCATCTGATCGCCTTCGAACAACTGCTCCGCCGGCTCACCGCACCGGAGGATCAGTGGGTCGCCGAGTCCATTGATCCCACCGTGATCGCTGGCTTGGTCACCGGCCTTGAGTTTCCGTCCCAAGACGCCTCGCCGACCTCATGGGTCGGACGGATCAACATCACCTTCGACCGCCGGGGCGTCACCGATTATCTGTCCAGCCGCGGCGTCACCCCCATCGAAACCGTGTCGCGTCCGGGTGTGGTCTTGCCGCTGCTGAGCACCGACGGCACGAATTACGTCTTGTGGGACGAAAGCAACATATGGCTCACCGCCTGGCTGGAGCGCAGCTTTGCTGATGAGCAAATCCCCATGGTGTCCCCGCGCGTGGACGGCCGGGACCTTGGCGCCATCACCGCATTTGAAGCGCAACAATTGGACCGGGGCGCTTTGGGCGTGTTCGCCTCGAACTATCTGGTCGAGCGCGTCTTTGTCGCCCGTGCGTTCATCAATCCGAACACGGGCCTCATCAGCGGTCGGCTCGACGAAATCGATTTCGCCTCCACCGAAGGTCCGGTCACCCGCGCCCGCGCCTCAGGCCAAACCATGGACGAGGTGCGCGACCAGCTTGCCGCCGCTGTGCTCAACGAATGGAAGTCGCTGATGAAAGTGACCGATCCGCGCGAAAGCTCGGTCGACGTCACGGTCTACTACGACACCATCACCGAATGGCTGCTTCTCCAGGACGTCTTCGCGGACACCGCCTTGCTCAGCGCCCCTTTGGTCACAGCGCTCACAGGCGATGGCGCCATCATGCGCTGGCGCTATCGCGGTCGCCCGGTGCAGCTGCAACGCGCTTTGCAAGAACGAGGCGTCGCCCTTTCAGCACGCAGTGATGATGGCGGCTGGGAGGCCCAGACATCGGCTCGCGCCGCACGCTCGGCGCCTGGCTACAGTCCGTATGGCGGCGGCGCCTATACGGGCGACAACGACACGCCCAGTCCGAGCGACTATCCACAGAGCGAACCCGCCTCGCAAAGCGGGACCTACCGACCATGACCGAGGGCGAGCAGTACACGCTCGCCCTCGCCCCACCGCGCCGCGACCCTCAGGACTCCTTCGCGGAAGGGCGCAGCAATCGCGCAGCGCGTGCGACCCTCGCCCAATGGCGTCACTGGCCCAGCGGCGTGATGGCCTTGGTGGGCCCTGCGCGCTCTGGCAAAACCCATCTCGCCTCGGCGTGGGCGACGACCCACGGCGCCATTGTCTTTCCCGCCAGCGTATGGGCGCGCGCCCCCCATTTGGTGTTGGCCGCCGGGCCCGAACAAGCCGTCGTGCTTGAGGATGCTGACAGCACCGAGGCCGGCGGCGGCGAAGCCCTCTACGCGCTCATCAACGCGGCCCGGCGCAGCGAACTGGCTGCCGGCTTGGTGACCGCCCGCACCCGTCCCTCCAGCTGGTCGCTGAGTTCTCGGGCGCTCTCGGCGGATGTGCGTTCTCGGATTACCCATTTACCGTTTGTTGAAATGGATGATCCAGATGACGAAGAGTTACGACAGGTCATCCGCACACTGTTTTCGGACCGCGGCGTTACCATCTCAGAAAGGGTGGTGAACTATCTGATCACGCGTATGGAGCGATCCCACGGCGCCGCCTATGATCTCGTTGAAGCGCTCGACCAGCGTTCGCTCGCCGACAAAACCCGGATCACCCAGCGCTTGGCCGCGCAGGTCCTAGAAGAAGAACAAGACCCATGACCACCCCGCAGACCCCCGCCCGTTCCCTCGCAGAAGCGCCGAAACCCAAACGACGCTCGGGCAAATCAGCGGGAGCGAAGGCGGGCTCGGCAGGCGTCGTGGTCAAGCCGCCATCCCATTTTGGCCCCTCGCGGTTTATCAATCGGGAAACCAGCTGGCTCGATTTCAACGTCCGCGTCCTTGAAGAGGCGGAAAACCCACGCCACCCATTGTTGGAGCGTCTGAGGTTTTTGGCCATCTCCGGCTCCAACCTCGATGAGTTTTACATGGTCCGCGCGGCCGGCCTGCGCGGCATGATCCGCAATGGCGTCACCGCGCGCAGCAAAGACGGGCTCAGCGCGCGCGAACAGCTTGACGCCATCAACGCCCGCGCCCAACAGCTGTTCACCGCCCAAAACCGCATTTGGATCGAGCTGCACGCCCAAATGCGCGCCGAAGGCATCAGCCTTTTGGACGCCGGCGAGCTGAGCAAAGCCGACCGCTCCTGGCTGCTCACCCATTTTCATGAGCACATTTGGCCCATGCTCACGCCGATCGCTGTCGATCCGGCCCACCCCTTTCCTTTCATTCCCAACCGCGGCTTCGGCGTCGCAGCTCAGATTCGCGAAGCCAATGGCGAGTGTCTCAAC
>CAZADA010000092.1:0-11017 GCA_964483775.1 uncultured Caulobacterales bacterium | reverse complement strand
CCATCAACATGGCCCGCAAAGCCACCGAAATCGGACTGCGCGAAGAGTATGATCGACTGCAGGACGAGATCGCAGAAACGCGCATCCTGCTGACAGATCACGTGACCACGGCCACGGACGTTGTCGATCCCGTCATCCCTCGAAGCCAGCGCCTGACCTTCATCTGGGCCGTGGAGGTCTTCAAAGGCTCCGCCTTTTTCCTGCTGGGCACGAATAAGATGGGATCAGCCCCAAAGCGAACGACCGCCCAAACACCATCATCCCCCATACCGCCAGCTCCGGAGCGGCCCACCCCGTCGCAGCCATCTCGAATGAGCCTAGACGAACGGGACCGACGCAGGCGCTTCGCCATCATGCGGGCGAAAGGAGTTCTGACGCCCCGGGAATGAGGCTTTGGACACCGCCCCTCTCAAAGATGGGACAAGAGGGTAAGACATCCGCCTATGGCAAAAGCGTCGGAGCGCTGAAAACCGCCATTCCGCCAATGTCCGCAATGGATCTCGGCGCTGACCGGCAGATCGCGACCCCAACGGAGACATTCGCGGGACCGGACTGAGTGTCTCAAACGCAGACCTTTTTGACATTCAACAAACGTCCAGATTACCGGACGCGGTGTTCAACGCCCCCCCGTCGCTAAGCCGCCTTCGTCTTGGCCAGGAAGTTTTTGATCTCTTCATTGAGCGCCTTTGACTCGTCCCGGAGCAAGTCGGCTGCCCCTCTGACACGTTCTGCAGAATCGCCCGTGAGATTGATGGACTGTGATACGGATCTCATTTCGTCGTTGATCTGAAGTGATCCTTCGGATGCCATTTGTATGTTTCGATTGATTTCAGAAACGGCGCCATTTTGCTCACCGACTGCGCCCGCAATCGCATCGATAACGCTGTTCACGTCGGTGATCGTCCCGACGATGCTTTCGATCGCGTCTGCTGTCAGCTGGGTTACAGACTGCATGGACTCTATCTTGTCGCCAATATCCTTTGTCGCCCGGGCCGTTTGGGTAGCAAGGCCCTTTACCTCTGACGCCACGACTGCAAAGCCTTTCCCGGACTCGCCAGCACGAGCTGCTTCAATCGTGGCGTTCAAGGCCAAGAGATTGGTTTGCTCGGCGATACCAGATATGAGTGCGATCACCTCACTGATGCTCTGCGCATTTTCAACCATCTGCATGGTTTGATGGCGTACGTTCTCGGCATTTTTGACGGCCGTCTTGGCAACGCTTGATGCGTGGTCTGTCTGCCCGACGATTTCGCCAATCGAAGCGCTCATTTCCTCGGACGCCGAGCCCACAGATTGCATATTCTGTGATGATGATTCCGTGATGCTGACAATAACCCCGCTCTTTTGGGAGGACTCTTCGGATGATTGAGACATTGAAACTGCTGTTTCATTTAATTCATTAGTGGCAGTGGATACTTTCCCCATGATGTTGCCAATAACATCTTCGAAGTCTTGATTGAGACGCTCCAAAGCTTCACTGCGCACGATTGTTTTGCGTTGTCTGTCAGCCACCTCTTCTTCAAGCCGCTTGCTTTCGACAAGCTTGAGACGGAAACCTTCAAGACCCTCCAAGATCTTTCCGATCTGATCTTTGCTCGTTACCTGGACTGGATCATTGATCTTGCCGTCAGCGAGCCGATCAATCACCCGTAGGACATTCCTCAAGGGTTTCGGCAGCGAGAACTGAACCGTAAAGATGGTGGCCGGTCCAACGGTCAGGATTCCGACGATCGCGATGATGATGAGCCACTGCAATGCTGACTGTTCATGTTGCTCGGCTGTATGCGCCGACTGCGCGGTATACTGACTGATTTGGCGCAGGACAGCCTCGATCTCATGGTCGAGCTTTTCAGCCTCTTGGTCGACTTCCTCACCTAGCGTGATACCGGCTTGGATGTCGCCGCTGGCCAATAGAGTCTCGACTTCGTCGGCATGTAGTTCAAAGATCGAATGCTCTTCGTCAATAGCAAGGAGCTTTTCCAGGACTTCAGAAAACTTGACCGCCATCTCTTGGTCCAGGGCGTGTTCGACACCGAGAGCGGCGATCTTCTCTGCATCCTTGAGGTGGACATCGACTGCATCTCCATACTCATGAAAGCGCTCACGGTAGTAGTCGAACTTGTCACCGCCCGGCAGGTTCATCTCGCGTTCGAGGGCCGACTTCAAAATCCGTTCAAAGTAAATCGTTTGTTCCAGCTGCGAGGCAGCTGCATTCGTCACTGCGACGGTAAGAGGTATGTCCTCTTCCGCGATTGCCTTCAGTTCTTTACCAATTTGATCGATCTGATAGATCGAGAAAAGCGAAGAACCTGCCAGCGCAACGAGGCACGTGGCCACCGCAACATACACTTTGGCGCTTACACTGAGTTTGGAGAAAATCGACATATGCAACTCCGACCAGTCAGGTGATTGGTTGCATTGGCCGGCCATCACCAATCCCACACAACCCACACGAGAATGATAACGGCTTCACATTTTCGAAGCGTTAAGTTGCGGCGGACCCTCTAGGAATGGATCCTCCTAGGATGAAGCCTCCGATCCCTGAACTTCAGTTTTCAGCGACTTCATTCGTCCCAACAGAACGTGGACTCTCTCGCCAAGCGGACGGGTTGAGAAGGGCTTGTGGAGATAGTCGGAGAAGCTGCCTTTCGCTGTATCGCGTTAAATGTCGTGGCAGGGCTCGAAGCCGGCATTCGGTTAAGCTGATAGCTTGACCGCTCCTGGCCGATGGCGGAAGCGTCGCAGCGCTCAAAGCGGCCATTTGGCCAATGTCTGTAATAGATTCCGCCTCTCACCGGCAGGATGCGGCCAATAGCAGACTCAGAGTGTGAGCGCCGTGAAGACGCGTTTCCAGCCGGGAGCAGCCACCACGAGCGGAGCAAATGCGCGTCGACCGGGCCAACCGCCCGCCGCTCTAGCTACTTTTGGCGCGCTGGGCACGCAAACAGCGCGCTTTGTCGCGATGCACCCTGCCGCTCTACGTCGACCATTGCTAAGAATAAAGCATCCTAAACGGACATGTTTTGCATGACTGTCTTACACAAAAATCGGGAAGAGAAAAGTTTTGGCAAAATCAAATCATAATCCACAGCGCCGTTTTGTCAGAATAGAATTTCTCATCTGCATTAAAAATACGACCCTAGGGGATTGAGTTCATGGAGCTAAAAAATTCACTTAATGCCAGCGCCGCAATTTTTGTCCTTTTTTGGACTTCCGTAGGACTTCACGCAGCCGTGGCTCAGAATTCGGAGCATCACTCCGAATACAGTTGGGAAAAGTATTCCTATGAGCCATATCCGTTTCCATACTACGTTGACGATTTGGACCGCTATCCCGCCGCCACGCCGCCAGCGAATACTGTCAACCGTCATGGTGAGATCGAATATATCGGCAACAGCGTTTTCGGAACACACTGGTTCGTACAAACCGACGATCCCGTCTGGCACTTTGTAACGGCGGGCGACCCGTCAAATGACGTCGTTCTGTTCATCCACGGCTACCCGGACACTTGGTACGCATATTCCAAAGTCATGGCCTTGTTGGCCCACGACTACTACGTCATCGCGGTCGATACGTTGGGCTATGGACAGTCGGATAAGCGGCCTGAGGTTGACGTGAGCTACGCTGCGGTGGCGGCGAACCTTATCCAACTGTTGGACAAAATCGGCGTCCGGGACTTTCACCTGGTCGCACACGATCGCGGCAGCGTCATTTCCGACCATTTGCTCGCAGACCGCCCGCTGAGCCGACGCGTCAAGACCTTCCTTCGTATGCAGCAGTCATTCGACCAACCGCATGGACTGCCGCGACCGCCGCACGCCGCCATGGCCACGGTCGAATTCCAAAGCGATCCGAACCTAATTCGCGACATGTATGCGAGCGATTATGTGTCGGTAGCGCTTCCAGAGGAAGAGATCGCGCGACTGGAATGGGAGTGGGGGTTTGCAGGCACCGCGGAGGCGTCCGCTCGGACGTTTGAGGGCACAAGCTTCGATATCGAGCGCGAGTTCCGCATGGAAAACACGATCCAAAACATGACCATGCCTGTGCTCATCCTTCAGGGCGATGACGACCCGGGCCAGCATCCTGAAGAATACTATCGGTCGGCGGACTTGCTTCCCAATGCACGTGTGATGATCGTTGACCAAAACCACTTCATCCACACTGAGAACCCCGAATTGGTGGCGGATCTTGCTCGTGAACTCTTTCGGCGAACGCGCCGCTAGGCGGCGAAACTGAGCACGCAACGAACGCGTTGGGCGCGTTTGAGGCTACGCTCGGTCCAGCGCGCTCTTTCCTCACCTGCCGATCGATGAGTGGACAATGAATGTGAAACACGACGCATCCTCGGCGGCTGCTGGCGCCTACGTATGCGGGCTTTTGATGATTGTCGCGGCCAGCGGTGCGCACGCTCAGTCCAGTCCTGGCGCATCGCCTTCAGAGGCTTCAACAATTCCAGCGCCCACTCCCCTCGGGGAACGTTTCGACTTGAGCCAAGGCGAAGACCCGGAAAATTTACTGGATGCGCTTGCATCAGGTCGGGTCACCATGCGCGCCAAACTGAGATCCTGGTACGCCAAAGACAGCGACAGTCGACCGTCATCCGCCAACACCCTCGGGATTAGATTGGGGTATGTCACACAGCGGTATGCGGGCTTCCAAGCGTTTGCGGAGATCAACCACGTCGAAGCTCTGTCACCGAATGAATACAATGACGGCGTTAATGGTAATTTTGACCGCACCTTTGTCGGCGATGTCGAGCAAACCGAGCTTAACCAGGCCTGGGGGCAATACAGTCAGGATGCCGCCAATTTTGCGTTCAACGCGCGTGTAGGGCGTCAAGCCTCAGCGGCGATTGACGAACGGTTCATCGGCAGCAGCGGCAGCCGGCAGGGCGAGCAAACGTTCGACGCCGTCGCGTTCGCCGCTCAATTCGGCGCTGGGCGGCGGCTTAGTTTCGAATATGGCTACATTGACGAAGTGCATCGGTTATTCGGCGACGATGCGTTCGATTACGAGAGCGACTCGCACGCCACCCGCGTGGGATATCAATCCGATCGCTTGGGAACGCTTTCTGCTTTTGCAGTTCTCCTAGATCTGGAGGACTCCGCGCCCAGCCTATCGAACCAAACCTACGGAATCAGCGTCGACAAGCGCAATGTGAGCGAGGATCGCATCGGCCTCGCTTATTCCCTCGGCTACGCCTACCAACAAGACTACGGATCAAACCCCATCGCCTTCTCCGCCTTGTCACTCTATGCAGAAGCAGGCGCGTCTTTCCCGCAGTTCGGGATTATTTCCGTGGGATATGAGTTGTCAGGATCTGACGAAGGCCAGGCCGCGTTTCAGTATTCACTCACCACCGGGCAGCGCGTTCACCGACTTTCCGACACATTCATCACAACACCTGATGACGGGCTTCAAGATTACTTCGTAAATGCAGAGCTTCCGAGGCTTCCCTTTAATACGTATGCCGAGTTGAACTATCACTATTACACGACAGACAACAATCCCCGCCATCTTGCGCACGAAGCCAATTTCAATATGACGACCCCCTTGACCGAAAATCTCTCACTGTCGATTCTTGGGAGTTACTTTGACAGTGAAGATATCTCAGTTCCCGACCTGAAACTGCTCAACGTTGAAATCAATTTCAGATTCTAGATCATCGTGAAACCGGCGCATCACCGCCGGAGTGGCCGCCTCGCCAACGCCGTGCAACTTCCCGGGGCGCTCACCTGAAAACCGGCGCTATAAATTTTGTTCGCAAAGTTAGGGCGGGTCGCTCCCAACGCATTCCCTAAAGCTACGAAGATTGGAGCATGCTCATGAACGGCGCATTCGATCCGCCGATCGGCGATGGGTCGGCCGCTGACCCTATGCCGATGATGGCCTCGACCATTGTGACATCAACACTCCTCTTCGCCCTCTCTCGCGGATTGACCGCAGATGACATCAAGGCCGTCACGGGGGTTTCACTCGAGCAAATCGCCAATTTCGATGAACGACTGCCAGATGATACCGCCCCGAAGATTATGAGGGCGCTGTCTGAGCGCAGTCCCCGAGCGGCGCTCGCGATCGAAATGGCGCCCATGACGCCGCTCACATTCTTCGGGGGCGTCGGCGAAGTTGCAAAATATGCACCCGACTTTGCGAGCGCGCTGACCCTTTTGGCTGACAGTGCAGAAATAGCGGGCGATCGAGCTGCGTTAGATTTCGACGATGCCAGTCCGGTCGCGATGTTCAGCTTTGCTCACCCTCAAGATTTAGTTGACAATGGGCAACTTAATGAAGTTGGCATAGCGCTGCTTTGGCGTTTATGCCAATATATGCTGGGAGAAAAAGCGCGACTTAACTCTGTAACATTTGGATTCTCGGCAAACGGGCCGACCCGTGCGTATTCGGAGTATTTTCAATGCCCAGTCACTCACACTGAGGGCGCGCTCGAAGGGAGCGTCATGCTCGACTGTGAGGTGCTGCAATTTGCAAACCCAAAATCGAATCCGTCCTTGTTTCAACTGGCTACCAGGCACCTTGAAGAATTTCGTGCAGATCTGCGACGAGACGGCTACTCGCGGGACATGTTGCAGCTAAGAACCGCAATCTTCTCCTTGATTCGAAAGGGTGAGTTTTCACCACGCGCGGTAGCTGCGGAAGCGCGGCTGACACTCAGAACTGCACAGCGGCTCGCGGCGATGCAGGGCGCTACACTCACCAGTCTGATCGACGAGGCGCGAGCTGAAATCGCCAAGACGCTGTTGGCCAATGACCCCGCGTTTGACGCCGCAGAACTGTCCGCTCGACTAGGATACATGGACGAGCAAGCCTTCCGCCGTGCGTTCAAGCGCTGGACCAACTTATCGCTAGCGGAATATCGGAAGTTGCTGCGGTCGAGCTGACTAGTACCGCTGTGCGCGACATTCCGGCCGTCCGTACGCCTAGGCGCCAAAGTCCCCTCTGGGTCGGTTTTGCCGTTTGAAGTCACAAGCCGTTGCAGACATTGGCAGATTAGCCGGTTTTTAGACCGAACTATTCACACGTTCGGCCATGAACGGACAGTCATCATCTCGACGCGTGGGGTAGAAATGCCGACATTGCGGTCGTTCGCTTCTGGGACTTCTCTGACGCAGCATTTGCTCGCACGTGAAGTACGTATGAGGTTGCGCCGCAGAATTTGTCGCCAAAGCAATCGTTTGACGACGACGACTTAGCCCTCACCAACAATACGTTTATCTCTGCGTGAACAGGGAAATCAAAGGCTGCCCAGGCAGGCATTGGTCGCCAAGAACCGACGTTCGTTTCGTCAACCGACGGACTCCCGTAGTATGCATGCGATGAATGTTTTCAGCAGGGTTTCTTGTCGCTCCAAAGGCCAGGCGTCAGGCTCCATGATCACTCGTGTGCAGAGCCCGTCGAAGAAGGCTTGCAACATATCCACCGCCTCATCAGCGCTTATGGCCAGCGGTACGCCTGCCAGACGACGGTATCCCTCTTGCGCCATGAGCCTGTAATACTCCGCAAAAAGCTCTCGGTTGGCAGAGGAAAACTGCGCACTGCCCATGAAGGCGATCCAAGCTTTCGACACCATGAGCCGCCCGGGATATGAGGGCAGCCATCGCCGCATGAGTTCGAAGTCATCATGGTCGTCGTTTTGCGCATCGGCCACGGCTTCACCGACGACTTCCCGGAAGGTCACCTTCAACGCCTCCGACAGCAACTCCTCTTTGCTCTTGAAGTAGTGCGTCAGGACACCGGTCGTCCAACCTGCGCGCTCAGCGACATCCTTAAGTCGCAGATCGTCTATTCCGCGGTCGGCTATTTCCAGCATGGCAGCCCGCGCAATGCTTTCCCGACGCTCTTCATGATCGACGACTTTAGGCATATAACTCACTGATTTTGATGGCAAAACAAAAATGTGACATTTTTGTTCTTGCATTATATAATTGCGTTTTTAAGTCACACCCACGAGCTTGTGATCGGTCTGACCTCCCGCACGTCTGCGACCTGCGGGACGCTCAGCCCTGCGGCAGAAAATTGCAAGGAAACTCGTATGGAACCGTCGCCCGCGGCACAATCAGGAGGAACAAATGGAAGACGCAATGCATAACTTGCTAGACGGCGCACCCAGCACCCCAGAAGACGCGTTTGCGGCATTCGATGCGCTGCCCACAATCTCGAACGATTTCATGTTCGGTCGTTGGACATTGCATGAGGTTATCACTGGCCATCCGCTCGACGGATTGCTTGAGCCTGGCGGTCTTTACGGCAAGGTTTTCGACAGCGAAGAAGACGTTCATCCGCTGGTCTTTATCACCACGGACAAATCAGAGATCTACGCGGCCAATCCCAGCCTGATTCCGTTGACCGTGGACCTTCCAAAAGAAGAGATCGTTGGCTCCGTGATCAACACCGCGCGCTTCGTCCTGGAGACAAAGGAAAGCAAGGCGCGCCTGCGGATGCAGGAATACCGCGGCCGCATGACGGCTTGCATGCTTTATGATGACCGGCCGATCATCGATGCCTTCGTCAAAATCGACGACGACCGGGTCTTGGGCGTGATGGATATGAAGGGCAACCCGGTTCCCTATTTCTTCATCCTCAAGCGCGATCCGTCCGAGCTTCCGTTTGGACCATCGGCGGCACGCGATGAGCAGTTCCTGGAACTCTTCGACATGGAGATCCAGAACCGCGCCTTTGCATTGAAAGTCAACAAGGACCTCGGCGCCGCCGCGGCCGATGATGCGACCAAGGCGTTCTACGTGGCATGGATCGCTTTTGAAGAGTTCCTGCAGCGGGCCTATGCCCCTGTGGCCCAGAAATATGGGCTGAGCCAGGCGCCGCGCGCGGGGGCGAACATGCAGGTCGGTCTGGCGCGGTTCGGTGCGGGCGTTCTGCCGGACAGTGTTATGACCCAGATGGTTCTTCAAGACACGATCAATTACCTTGAAAAGCTCAAAGAGCTTTACCGTGTCTCCCCGGCCGAAGATCACGCCTTTTTTGCCTTCGTCGTGAAGCATGAAGAGGCGCAGATCGAAGCGCTTCGGCTCCGCGGCGATGGCAATAAGGAGGCCGCGGCGCAACTGTTGACCGCATTCGTTGCAGACAACGCCGCATACGCACAAGAGTAGCGCGAAACGCGCGGCCGGCTTGTCCTTCTTTGGGCAGGTCGGCCGGTGCGTCAGGGGTGTTGCAACACAGCTTGTCCACCAAGTGCCTGTGTGACCCGCGGCAGACCGGATGGCGAGCCTGACAGCATCCAGGGACGATCATGACGCCAGATCGGTTAGGCCAAAATTCAACGACTGAGACCGGCGAAAACTCGCGTTCGGCTTTTGGTTGGGCGTTTCACGTGCCACCAAGCCCCGCAGACTGAGGAGCAGATCCCTTGATCATCAGAAAGAGCCGGCCTTGTTGGCCCTGCTCACTGCGACGCTTTTGGTGTCGGTCGCGTTTTTCACCATGGTTCAGCCGTTCCTCATCGCGCTGCTGCTGGCCGGCATTACCGCAGCCCTTGCCGAACCGCTCCGCGACAAAGTTCTAGTCCATGTCGGGGACCGGCGGTTTCTGGCATCCGCGATCACCTTGGCGCTTTTGACCATAGCGGTGATCCTACCGATCCTCGGCGTGGTGGTCCTTGCGGCGGCGCAAGCGCAGATCCTGTTTTTAGAGGTGTCATCCTTGGACATCGACGAATTGGGCGATCTGCGTACTGTGTCCGACTGGATGCCCTTCCAGGACACGCTGTCGGCGCATTGGACAATGATCACCGAAAAGGCAGAGCAACTGGCCTCTGACCTCGCGGGAGCGTTCACCGGGTTTGTCGGGCAACTGGCGGCAGGGACCGCGCAGTTTCTGCTGAGCCTCTTTATCTTCGGCTACGGCGTCTTTGCCTTCCTGGCAATGCGGACGCCGATCCTGGTGCAGCTCCTGGCCTATAGCGGGCTGGCGGCGAACACGCGGGCCGAGTTTTACGACCGTATCGTCACGGTCAGTGGCGCCACGTTGAAAGGCACGTTGTTGATCGGCTTGATCCAGGGCGGCCTGGGTGGTCTAGGGCTTTGGCTAGCGGGCGTCGAGGGCGTTGCGTTCTGGAGCGTCATCATCGTCGTGCTGTCAGTCATCCCCGGGGTTGGGCCGCCTTTGGCGCTGATCCCGATCGCCATCGCACTGATGATCGACCGTCAGGTGGCCGAGGGCATTGGCCTTGCGGTCTGGGCATTGGTCGTCGTCAGCATGATCGACACCATCTTGCGTCCCATGCTGGTGGGCCGCGAAGCGGCGCTGCACGATCTGATGATCCTGATTTCCACGCTTGGCGGGCTCGTGGTCTTTGGCGCGGTCGGGCTGGTTTTGGGGCCAGTGGTGGCCGCGCTCTTCGTGTCGCTTTGGGACACGCTGAAAAATTCCGGGGATGCCCCCGCGCAACCGTCAGATGACCCGCAAGAGACCGCGGACCCCTGAAGCCTTCGTACATAAAAGAAAGAAACGAATATGCTTGAACAAGTTCTGATTCTATTTCCAATCCTGCTGATCGGATACGCGCTCTATTCGGGGTTGCTGAAAAAGACGCCGGTCACCATGCCCATGGTGTTTCTGGCCTTCGGCTACGGCGCGACGCATCTGCTGGGTGTCGAGCAGATCGGGGATCGCGACGTCCTGTATTATGGGGCAGAGGCCGCCCTGGCGTTGCTCTTGTTTGCCGATGCGTCCATGGCGAAAAGCCGGATCGTCGAGCGGTCGGGTCTGAACTTGTTCCGCATGCTGGCATTTGGGCTGCCGATGATGATTGGTCTGGGCGCGTTGACGGCCTGGGCGTTCCTGGAAGATTGGCCCTTTTGGGAGCTTTTCTTGATCGCCGCGATCCTCGCACCAACCGACGCGGTTCTGGGCCAGGCGGTCATTGCCAACCCGTCTGTCAAGGAAAGAGACCGGACCGTTGTTCTGGTCGAAGGCGGGTTTAATGATGGTCTTGCCCTGCCATTCCTGGTCCTCTTTGGCGCGCTTGCGGTGGGCAGCA
>CAZADA010000091.1:0-11228 GCA_964483775.1 uncultured Caulobacterales bacterium | reverse complement strand
GTCCGTCAAGGAGATGGGGCCGGCCCCGGGCCACACGGCGGTGGGGCCACCCTCAACACGACCCTAGGGCTCGCCGTCTTCTACGACTTTGCCGGCAATGTCGCCGGCATCAAAAAGGTCGACGAAGACTTTGGACAGACGCTGGGCGTATGGGGCGCGCCCAACGGCCCCTACCTGGTCTTGCCCATCCTCGGACCGTCAACCGCCCGCGATTCAGTTGGCCGCATCGTCGATATCGCGCTGGATCCGCTGAGCTACGCCAACGGTGAGGACATCGGCGAGTTTCGAACGGTCCTGTTCCTCACCGACAACCTTGATCTGCGCGATCGACTTGATGGGCTCATTCAGTTGGCGCGGCAAAGCGCCGACCCCTATGTCCAAGCGCGTGAGATTTACATCCAGACCCGCACCGAACGAACGTTCTTCGAAGACGGGCGCTCCTACGACGACCTGCCGCCGCTGGACGAGGACGACAGCGCGTTCACCGGCGACGGGGCGCGTCCCTAGACCGTTGGATCTTGGTCCGCCCCATCGCCGGGTGTGCGCCACCCCTGGCCTGCGCCCCTAGCCACCGCGCGCCGTCATCAATGCGGCGCTGGCTATCTTATCGGCTTCGCCGCCGATCGTTCGCTGGACGGCCGCTCGGCTCCATCGGTTGCACCACAACCAGCGCCGGATCACGCGGCTGGTCCGCGCTGACCCGAGCCTGGGCGCTGTTGGCGCTAACCGGCTCGGTCCGATGAGGATGGTGCGGCAGGACCGGCGCTTCTGAGCCACATGGCCCCGCGTGTTGAAGCAATTCGGCCAACACGACGGTCTCCAAAACGCCGAGCCGCAACTGAGCCCGACGAGAGATCGCGCCGATCAACATGGCCGCCTCCATCGCCCTGGGTGAACCGTCCGTGATGTTGAGATCATCGGAACTGGGCAGCTTAGCGAGCGGCTCAAATCCCCCGCAGCCAAACCGCGCTTCCAGGTCCGCCAAACGCGCATCCAACGCCAACAAACCATCAACCGTAGCGGCCAACTGGCGGTAACCTTCCACCTCGCGCACGGCCCGCAGGCGCGCCGATGGCCCTTCACCCGAAACCGACGTCTTCGGACCCGACATGGTGTTAAACATGGTGCGACCTCACCCACGCGCCGGACTAACCCAGGCTTTCCACGCTCACCACCACGCAAACGCCGCGCCAAACAAGCGCAACGCCGCCAAGCTGAACGCAGTCGAGGTCTGTCTAAGCTTGGATGAGGTCGCAGCTGCGCGACGACAATCGATCCTTTGCAAACGTCAGAGCGATATGGTGTGGGGAGGTGTCGCCCTCACACGCGAGATCCAAAATGCGTCCCAGGTTGCCGCTGAGGTTTTCAACCTTCGAGCGCACCCATGCAGGATCGTAGTGACCCGACACTTCGGCGGCCACATTGATGATCCCGCCGCCATTGATCACGAAATCAGGGGCGTACAACACCCCACGCTCCCAAAGGGCGTCGCCCACAGCGCTCTCGGCCAATTGATTGTTGGCGCCCCCGGCCACCACTTGGGCCGTGAGCCGTTCAATCGTGTCCCAGTTCAAAACACCACCGAGTGCACACGGCGAAAACACATCAACATCGGCGTCATAGATCGCATCCGGCTCGACAACCCGTGCACCAAACCGCTCAGCCATACGTGCGGTTGCGCCAGCATCAATGTCGGCGACCACAAGCTCAGCGCCGGCCTGGCGCAGGTGCTCACAAAGGAACGCGCCGACATGCCCTACGCCCTGCACCGCAACGCGCAGCCCCGTAAGGTCAGCGCTCCCGAAACGGCGCTCGGCGCACGCCTTGATACCCCAATACACGCCAAGCGCAGTAACCGGAGACGGATCGCCCGAGGCCGACGCGCCCTCCGGCAAGCCCGCCACATAGGTCGTCCCCCGCGCCACATCGCGCATGTCCTCTGGCGTGACTCCCACGTCTTCGGCGGTGATGTAGGAACCGCCAATCTGGTCGAGCGCACGTCCATAAGCCTCAAACAGGGCGGGCCGGTCGAACGCGCCTTCCGGCCTCAGCACCACGCCCTTGCCACCGCCTAAGGGCAGATCGGCAACCGCGTTCTTGTAGCTCATGCCTTCAGACAGCAGCAGCGCATCGGCCAGCGCCTCGTCCCGTGAGGCGTAGCGCCAAAACCGGGTCCCCCCCGCGCTCGGACCGAGCTCCGTCGAGTGAACAGCCACGAAAGCGTGCAGCCCGACGTTCGGGTCCAATATTTCATACACCGCCTCGTGAGACGGAACGTTATCCAGCTTTTCGAGTTCCATACGCACGGCTATGCAGGGTTTACCGCCTCAGACGCAATATGCACCCGCGAAGGCTAGCGGATTCTTTCTGCCGCATCTGCACACAACCAGCCAACTTATTGGGCGATGCAGCTGTCAGGCAAAGGCAAAGCGTTGGCGTGCGCTGCATTGGGGATATCTCCGCTCCGGGAGGGCGCGCGCTCACGCGGATCGCGCAGAAACACCAGCACGTCGCGCCACACCGTCTCGGCTTGGAAATCGCGCAACAACATGTGCCATCCGGCTGGATAGTAGAGCGTCCGCGCGCAAGGTCCGAGCTGGGACGCCAGTACCGAAACGGGCTGAGGCGGTATCAGCAGATCATTGGCCCCGTACAACACCAGGGTGGGCTGCTCGCTGCCAATCCGCACCCGTCCCGCCGCCTGCATGATCGAGACAAGCCCGCCAATCGCATCGAGCGGCGCATCGTGAAGGAACAACGGATCGCGGCCATTGCGCCACAGGGCCTCCAGATTGTCCGTCGCGCGCACAGCCTCTCGCAACGACGGGGGCTCCGCGCCATCCTCAGGGTCCGACAGATGCGAACCATAGGACATGGCGACGCGCTGAAGGAACGGCAGCACCGACCAACCGCGCACCGCGGGCGCAGACAAAATCACGCGGTCCGCCAGCGCTTGGCCCTCAGCCTCGGCCTGCTCAGTGGCGAGGGCGGTGACCGCCCCGCCCATACTGGACCCGATCACACCAACAGTCGCATCGGGGTGGCGCTCGCGCACCAAATCCACAGCGGTGCGCAAATCACGCACCATCACCTCACTGCCCGACCACACACCCCGGGGAGACGAACGGCCAAAACCGCGCTGATCGTAGGCGTAGGTGGCCACGCCATATGAGGCCCACCACGGCGCCGCCAAATGAAACGCATCGGCCCATTCACTCATGCCGTGAACAGCCACCAACACAGCACACGGTTCGTCGTCTCCTGACCACACCGTAAAACCCAACTCGGCGCCGTCGAAACTGATCAACCGCTCCCCTTCAAGATCGAGGCTCGGTTCGGCGACCTCAGGCTCAGGCGTTGACTGCGATTGGACCGCCGGCGTGATCAAACTCGCCGCAAGCGTCACGATGGCGACCATCGCCAGAAAACCCATTCCACTACGCATACTCAGGTCCATCCCAGCGCTTCGGCCACCCGAGCGCGCAGCATCGGCAATAGCTCTCTTTCAAACCATGCATGGCGCTTCATCCAACCATTGTTGCGCCAAGACGGATGAGGCAGCGGCCAATGGCGTGGTCCATAGGCCCGCCAGTTCTGCACAGTTTCGGTGAGCGTGCGACAACGAGCTCGCCCCAGATGGATCGCGTGTCCATACGCGCCTGGCAAAACGATCGTCTCCACCTTGGTCAAAACCGCAAACGCGCGCGCCTGCCATAGCGGGGCGCACTCCTTGCGCGGCGGTCGATCGCCGCCCTTGCTGTCATAGCCAGGAAAACACAAACCCGCCGGAACGATGGCAAAGCACGCCGGGTCGTAAAACGTCGCCGCATCCACGCCCAGCCACGAACGCAACCGGTCACCCGACCGGTCCAGAAAGGGGGTGCTGGCCTCATGCGCGCGCAACCCTGGCGCCTGACCGACAATGGCGATCCGCGCGCGAGGATCGAGCTGGAAAACCGGGTTGGGTTCGTGCGGTAACGTGTCAGCGCACACCCGGCACGCCCGCATCTCAGCGATAAGCGCTGAGGCTTGGTCGTCGACGTCGCCAAGCGCCGTCATTCCGGCAATCCCAATCGATAAACGCCGCGAAAATCGTCAGGGTCCACCACCCGCCCCTTGCGCTTGATCACGATGCTCCCCGCCTTCGCAAGCGCCACCGCCCTGCGGCGAACACCGGGCAACACGCCGCGCCAGGCCTCAGGCGCCAAGGCGCGCGCCACTTCAGAAGGGCAGATCGTTTTGCCTGGTCCGCGTTCGGCGATCAGCGCCAAGAGCGCCTGGTCAATTGCGTCCGCTTCGCCCATGCTCGCGCCCTCTCCCTTCATCAATCAAATCCCATCAAACCGCCCATGCGTCATGACCACCGCCCCAGCTGGATGCGCCGAACCTACACCCGCTACGAAGCGTGGTGGACCCGTCGCTTTCTCGCTCCCCAGTTTGACGCGTTTGGCGGTCACGCTGTCATCGTGCGCCCTTGGTACGTTGACGTTTTTGGCGCCGGGATCAGCGCCGGCGCCCATTTGCACGCATTGGCGTCAAGCGACATGCACATCAGGCTCACAACCTGGCCGCCGCCGGACACCAGAGCAACCCTAACCTTAGGCGACGCCGTTTTGCTCACCGGCGGCGTGCGCATGACCGCAGCCAAGAACATTACCATCGGCGATGGCTGTATGTTCGCCGCCAACGCCACCATCACCGATTGTGATTGGCACGGGCTGTACGACCGTGTTGAGGCCGGCCGGAACGCCCACCCCGTCACCTTGGGCCAAAACGTGTGGATCGGCGACGGCGCGTTCGTGGGTAAGGGGGTGTCCATCGGCGATCACACCATCGTCGCAGCGCGCGCCGTTGTGGTCAAAGACCTGCCTCCACGCGTGGTCGCCGCAGGAAATCCCGCGCAAATCGTGAAGCATCTGGACGAGGATACGCCCTTTCGCACCCGCATGGACTTATTCGCCGACGTCGAACTCGAGCCGTTCGTGGAAAACGCATGGCGCGAGCGCAACGGCCAAGCCACCACGCTGAACTGGCTGCGCACCAAGATCGCCCCGCAGCGCGACGACTAAGGCGCTAGGCCACCCCAAACACCGAGCCGGGCAAAATCGCAATGACGCACCCGGTCATCACGGTGGCCAACGCGCCCGCCACCAGGGATTTTGGAGCGAGCTCCAAGATCTCCGCGCGCCGCGCCTCGGGCATTAACGTCGTCAGGCCCGCGATCATGATGCCCAGCGAACCAAAGTTCGCAAAACCGCACACCGCATAAGTCAGGATCAGTGTCGTGCGCGGGCTGAGCGCGCCTTCGGCCGCCAACGCCGCCAGGTTTTGAAAGGCGATGATTTCGTTGAGCACCAACTTGACGCCGAACACGCCGCCCGCCGTTCCCGCCTCGGCCCACGGCGCGCCCATCAGCCACATCAACGGTGCGAAAACCCAGCCGAACACCCGCTCAACTGAAACCGCTTGGCCGCGAAACTCCGGCAACAACGACAACAAAGCATTGCCGAGCGCGATGAGGGCCACAAAGGTGATCAGCATCGCCAAAATGTTCAAATACAGCTTGAGCCCCTCGCCAACACCATTGGTGAGCGCTTCCAACGTGGAGTTCGATGCGGGCGCTTGGCTGTGCGCCGCCGCATCGTCATCAGTTCCGTCGTCGGGTTTTTGGGGAACGATCAACCGACCAAGCACGATCGCGGCCGGCGCCGACATCAAGGACGCGGCGATCAAATGGCCCGCCGCATCGGGAATGGCGTCACGCATAAAGGTTGCGCAAATCACCAAAACGGTGCCGGCAACCGTCGCCAACCCCGTCGTCATCAGCACAAACAAGTCCGAGCGCGACAGTTTCGCCAAGTAAGGGCGCACCAAAATGGGCGCCTCGACCATGCCCATGAAGATGTTGGCCGCGACCGCAAGGCTCGCCGCCCCCGAAAGCCCGAGCAAGCGTCGAAAAACCACGGCGAACCCGCGCGTGACCCACTCCAGGATCCGCCACCGCCACAACACCGCCGACAACGCGGAGATCACAATCACAAGCGGCAAAATCTGAAAGGCGAGCGACACCGTTGAACCGGGCGGGCCAGTGACGACAAAGGGAGGCTCACCCCCTCCCAGATAGCCGAACACAAACGTCGTTCCCGCTTGAGTCGCGGCGAGCAACACATCAACCGCCACCGCAGCGGCGAACAGGCCTTCACGAACAATCGGCGCGGCGAAAAGCCCGAGCGCCACCAAAAACTGCAAGCCTAAAGCGCCCAACAGCAAGGACACCGAGATGCGTCCCCGCCCTCCCATCAGCCAGGCCAGCACCAAGATTGCGCCAAGCCCCGCCAGAGCTCGCGCATTGTCCGCGCCCCACTCACCCATCGATCGCCTCAATCACTGCCACGCCCAACCAAAGCCTAGCAGCACCGTCACAACCGCCTAGGGGTGATTGTGCGCTGCATTAGCTGATCGTTTGCCGCGGTGGCAGCCCCATCATGGCTGAGGGTCGCTCAGCCATCGCCGCGCGCCATCGTGCGAGATTCGGGTGGGTGTCCGCTGGGGTTTGCACACCGCCGAGTCGACCAAAATCCAGCCCTGCTATGGCGGTCAGGTCCGCAACGGTGAGCCGATCAGCCGCGATCCAGTCGCGCCCCTCCATATGGCTTTCAAGCCACGCCAGCGTCTTTTCAAAGCGTTCCCTGTGACGCGCCGCGACATCGGCGCTTTGGTTCTCCACCCCCTTCATGAACGGAGCCGTGTGGCGCACATAAAGCGCACACGGAATGAACAACCGAAACTCCATGCGCCGATCCCACATATCGACAATCGCACGCTCCTCGGCGCTGCGCCCAAGCAGATTGGGCGTCTCGGCCAGGGTGTCCAAATAGCGAATGATCGCCGGCGACTCGGTCAACACCTCGCCGGTGGGCAATTCGAGGGACGGCACCTCCCCAAACGGCGACTTGGCGCGATAGGTGTCCGACATGTTCTCTCGCGCCATAATGGAAACCGGGGTGAGCTCCAAGTGGTCCAAAACCCCCTTTTCGCTGGCGAACATCAACACCCGGCGCGGGTTCGGCGCTCCGTCACTGACGTAAAGTTTCATCGTCAATCAAACTCCGGTTTGCGTTTTTCCAGAAACGCCCGAACCGCCTCGGCATGATGCGGCGATTGGTGGGCATGGGCCTGCAGCGCAGCAGACAGCTCACGAATGTCCTCAAACCGCGCCTCGCGCCCAAGGCGCATCAACCGCTTGGTGTAACGCAGCACGTCGGGTGGTTGGGCGGCGACCTTGCGGACCAAGGCCATGGCCGCCCCCATCAGCGCCTCATCGTCTTCGACGCTGTTCACCAGGCCCCAGTCCAACGCGGTCTGGGCATCGATCAGATCGCCCGTGAAGTAGAGCTCCGCGGCGCGCGCCATACCGATCAGACGCGGCAGCAACCAAGCTCCACCATCCCCCGGCGTCAGGCCCGCCTTCAAAAACGTCACCCCAAACCGAGCCGACCGCGCGGCAATGCGGATGTCAGCAAGACACGCAACGTCACATCCAAGACCCACCGCAGGACCGTTGACCGCAGCAATCAAAGGCACATCCAGTCCATCAAGGGCCCGCACAATCTCATGCACGTCACGCCGGTAGCTCTCTCGCAGCTGCGCGCCGTCACCGGCAAACAACCCCACCTTCTCGTCCATGGCCTTCAGATCGCCGCCGGCGGAGAACGCCCAGCCTTGCCCGGTGAGAATCGCGCACCGCACGCTCCGGTCAGCATTGAGCTGATCGCACACCTGAGCGAAAGCGGCGCCATCGCCCACATGGCCAAGGGCGTTCATACCGTCGCCGGCGTTGAGCGTCAGCACAACAACGCCGCCGTCACGCTGCACGTCAAAGAGCGAATCGCGAGTCATGCCCGCTGCGTAGCGCGCAAAGCGCCAAGCCGGCAAGTCGGTCCCGTCGACCTATATCCTCATCATGGCCCAAGATGTTCAAAGTCCCTGCATCCAGATCTGCACGCTGAACCCCGAACGCACGCATTGTCTGGGCTGCGGCCGTTCACTGCAGGAAATCACGGAGTGGGGCGCCCTTTCCGACGACCAGCGCGCAGAGATCATGGGACAATTGCGTGTCCGCCTGCCGCGTTTGCATACGCCGCCAAATGGTCAGACGTCTGCCGCCGATTAACTGCGCCCCACGAAAAACAAGCCGACGTTCACACTTCGCTAACCGAAACAGCCCAAGAACATCTGTCTGGGGTGAGCAGGTCGGGGTGTTGACGCCCGATGACGCAAAGGAGTGGGACTATGCGCTGGGGATCGACGCTTTTGGGCGCTGCAGGCGCGACGGCGGCCGTTGTAGGCGGCCAAAGCTTGATGGAACACCAATTAGACGCACAGCGCGTCGACGCCCCCCTTCACGGCGAACCGGCCGAGCACAGCGTGGGGCACGGCGTGCGCGCGACAATACCGATGGGCGGCGACGGACACTTTTGGGCTAACGCCCACATCAATGGCGCTTTCGTGCTCACACTGGTTGACACTGGCTCAACGCTTGTCGCGCTGAATCGCGCCGACGCCGCCGCGATCGGACTGGATCCCGACGCCCTGGCCTACACCCACCCCGTTGAGACGGCGTCAGGCCAAGTCAGCGCCGCCCGAGTCAGCCTAGCGCTCATTGGCGTGGGCGATGTGGTGCAGCGCCACGTCGAAGCGATCGTTGTGCCCGACGGCCTTGAGCACTCCTTGCTGGGCATGAGTTTCCTCAACCGCTTGTCACGCCTTGAGGCGACGCGGGACGGATTGGTGCTGGCCCAATAGGCCGAGTGGGTTCGCCCGGCTAAACCAACACAAGCGCTTCAAGACCGGTCCACAACATGCGCAGGCCGATGAGCGCGAGTCCGACCGCGAACGCCAAGCTCAGCACGCGCTCAGGAATGCCATGGGCGACGCGCGCCCCCAAATTGGCCGTCAACACGGTCATTGTGGTGATCGCAAGGAACGCTGGGATCGACACATAGCCAAGCGAATAGGGCGGCAGATTGGGCTCGCCTATGCCCAAAACCATGGCCCCCAGCGCGCCCGGCAAACCCACAGCGACGCCAAAACCTGCGGCCGTGCCCACAGCCTTGCGAACCGGCACGCCCGTCATGGTCAAAAGGACGACGCCAAAAACGCCCCCGCCCATGCCCAACCAAGACGACACAAATCCAAGTCCGGCGGCCATGCCGCGCTCGCCGGCGTGCGTGGTCTGGATCCGAAGCCTCGCTTTCACATCCTCAGAGAGGACGGTCAGGAGGGCGAACACCAAGGCCGCCGCCCCAAAAAACGCCACCAGAACCGTGCCGGAGACAAACCGAGCGGTGGAAACACCAATCACCGCGCCCAGAACGATCCACCATTTCCAGCGTCGGAACACGTCTGCATCAACGCCCCCACGCTTGTGGTGCGCGCGCAACGAGGCAATGGACGTCACAACAATGGTGGCCAAAGACGTCGCCACCGCGACTTTCATGTGGGGACCGCCTTCAGGCCCGACTTCCAAGAGAAGGTAGTACAGCGTCGGCACAACCACGACGCCGCCGCCAATCCCAAACAGCCCAGCTGTGAAGCCGGCGAACGCTCCCGCCGCCAAGAGCAAGGGGAGCAAACTCAACAAAGATGCATCTAACATTGGCGAGCCCTTAGTTGTGTCCTTTCACGCTGGCCCCACCCGCGCAACCATCGTGTTCACATTCACACAAGCTTCGGTCCGCCCGCTCCCCGACCAGGTGGCTCGCCAGACCAGCACGGGCGCCGACCACACGAGACCAAAGTCGGGCTTCGCAAATGCGAATAAATCAGGCTTGCACTGCAATACGACTCAGTAATGGCGTGAGTTCACGAATGAGGTGTGAATAAAACGTTCCGTGATTTGACATCGCCAAACGGCCGGCCCTAGCGTTGTCATGTCAGGAGAGAAAAAAATGCCAGGCGATCAATCTTTGTTTCCCGCATTGAAAGCGGCGTGCTCAAGCGCAACAGCGAAGAAGCAACGCCACACGCACTCGGCTTATGAAAAGTCGTTGCGCGCCGAGCAATGGCTCGCTGAACGCGAACCAAACGCCGACGCCAAAAGCGACGCCGATCACTGACCTCCTTCATCGGGGGCTGGCTGCGCAAGAGATGAGAACGAGCTGGCCGTGAGCGCCGCAGCGGCTGGGGTGTCCTGCGCACTCCACCGCGCAGCGTCGGCGGCATCGCGTATCAGCTCGGGCCCCGATTGCGGATCGGTCCCCTTCTGTGAGAGGACTCGTCGCCACTGGCGCGCGCCAGGCCGACCGCGCAGCAGTCCCAAAGCGTGCCGCGTCACCGCGTGCGCCAGGCGGCCTTCGTGTCGCGCGTCAGCCACCAGGTCCGCCAAACCATCAAGGATGTCGCCCAGATCCGCCAACGCTTCCCGACCGCCATACAACCGCGCATCCACCTCGCGGAGAATCCACGGCGTCTCGTACGCCGCGCGCCCAAGCATCATGCCATCCAACGCCGGGCCCGAACCGTCCCCAGCAATGGCCTGCAGACCATGGTCCACATCGCGCAGCCCGCCATTGAGCACGATGTCGAGATGTGGGAACGCACCTTTGATGCTCCGCACCATGTCATAGTCCAACGGAGGAATGGTGCGATTGTCCTTTGGGCTCAAGCCTTTGAGCCAAGCCTTGCGCGCATGAATGGTGAACACGCTCACACCTGCGCCGGCCACAGTTTCCACGAACGCGGGCAGCGTCTCCGCCACCACCTGCTCATCAACACCCAACCGACACTTCACTGTCACAGGCAAATCCGTCACAGCGTTCATCGCGCCCACACACGCGGCAACGCGTTCGGGCTCGCGCATCAGACAGGCGCCAAACGATCCGCCCTGCACGCGATCTGACGGGCACCCGACATTGAGATTGATCTCATCATAGCCGTAGTCGGCGCCGATGCGCGCTGCCCGCGCCAACATGGCCGGGTCCGATCCGCCTAGCTGCAGCGCAAGCGGCTTTTCGCAACGGGGATCAAATCCCAACAGGCGCGAGCGATCGCCATGCACGACGGCCTGAGCTGTGACCATCTCAGTAAACGCCAAGGCGCGTTTGGTGAGCAACCGATGAAAGCGGCGGCACCACCGATCGGTCCAGTCCATCATCGGCGCGATGGCGAAGCGGTGGGGTTTCATGACTCGGTGTATCGTCCCCGATCCGGTTAAATTTCCAGCCCGC
>CAZADA010000090.1:0-11610 GCA_964483775.1 uncultured Caulobacterales bacterium | reverse complement strand
TGACGAGGGTGGGGCGCTCACCGAAGCGGTGCGCCGGCGGCCCTATCAGGTCGTGCTTCTGGACGAGGTGGAGAAAGCCCACCCCGACGTGTTCAACGTGCTCCTCCAAGTGCTAGACGACGGCCGCCTCACCGATGGCCAGGGCCGGACCGTGGATTTCCGCAACACGCTGATCGTCATGACGTCCAATATCGGCGCAGAACACCTCGTCGCGTTGGGCGGCACCGACGTCGAGCCGGCCCGCGCGGCCGTGATGGACGCCGTGCGCGGCCATTTCCGGCCCGAGTTTCTCAACCGAATTGACGAGACGATCCTGTTCCGCCGCCTTGCCGAGGAACACATGGCGAGCATTGTCGACATCCAGGTTGCGCGCTTGGCTAAGCTGTTGGCCGACAAACGCATGACCATCACGCTGGAGGAACCGGCCCGCGCGCTGCTGGCTGAGCTTGGCTATGACCCGGCCTATGGCGCCCGGCCGCTCAAGCGCGTGATCCAGAAAAAACTTCAAGACCCACTCGCCAAACTGATCCTGGAGGGCCGCCTCAAAGATGGCGAGGACGTCACCGTCTCGGTGGCGCAAGCCGATGGCCCCGGCGTTGAGCCCGAGCTCACCATCAACGGCTACGCCGCCCAACCCGGCAAACCCGCCGGCGCCACGGTGAATTAACGCAATGCCGACCAAGGTCCGTCTATTCAGGGCCTTGGTTGGTCGCGCGTTCCGCGGCGAACGGGTGGTGGGTTGAGATACACATTAGCCCAAATGCGTACAGCCTTCACAGCCAGCGACGTCGCGGCGGGCGGGCAGCCCATCCCGTAGGCTCCGGCTTTGTCGGTAAATGTCGATGACGTTGCGGTGGCGGGTGTCGTACTGCACATCGCCAACATAACCCTTTTCGTCGATGCAACACTTAGTGACGAAGCCATTGGCGAGGACGTGCAAGTCATACCATTGCGCACAAGGAAAGCCGCTGATGTCGTTTTCCCGGATGAGCCTCAGCGTCTTCTCATCGCGGTCGCTTTCGCCGGCTTTGATGTCTCCCATCCAGACGAAAAATGGACGGATACCCAGATTGAACAGTGGATATCGCGCCTCACAGAAGTCGTGGACACGCCATGCCTGTTCAGCATTCTCAAACGGTGCATGCAGGGCGACGGGCGGAGCGAACTTACCCTCGCTCTTTAGGGCGTGGAGATAGTCAAGGTTGATCAAGACCCGCTCCAGGCCAAATCCCATCAGTCGGACATGTTCGTCTTCTGTGACAGCGTTCAATGAAATGTGGAGCTGGGCGCGCGGATATTTGTTAATCCATTCGAACTTACCCTCGCGCAAGGTCGTGCCGTTGCTCCAAAACAAAAGGGTGGCCGATGGGAGTTTGTCGGCGGCCGCGTCATGAAACGCCTCCATGCGCCGGTCAAGCAAAGGCTCGTTGATGCGATGCAGTGTTAAGCTCACCCGATGATGGTCAGGAATGACTGAAAGATCTTCGATGATCTTGTGGAAGAGTTCTGTGGACATCTCCTCACCCTGGCGAGGCGATATGGGGTAGGGGCAAAAGCCGCATTTGGCGTTACAGCGTACTTGCGTTTCAATACTGATAGTGCGGGGCCAGTCACGGTAGTGCTCGCGGCCGTTTGTTACATTGGCTGTGTAGTTTGTATAGTCCGCTTGGACAAATGACTTTGGTAGCGTCAGTTCATCGATTACTGTCATCTTCGCACTCCGCGAGAACGTTTGTCAGCGTTAGCGCGGGTTCTGGCCGCTGTCTGAGTTTACCAACAGGTTTTGCGAGGCAAGGCTCGCACGGTTGGCGTGTGTTTCGGTCGCAACCTATTTCAGGGTCAATGGTTCTGCGAACGACGGCCCTGTGAACAAATGGCCTGCGATTCCGGCTCTTAGTCAGAGGATGTCATCGATCTTCGTTTTCGGGCGGGCGATGACGGCGCCTTTGGCGGTGATGACGATGGGGCGTTGGATGAGTTTGGCGTTAGCCGCCATGGCCTCGAGGATCACGTCTTCATCAACGCCTTCGCCATAAAGTCCAGCCTCCTCGGCGGATTTATCCTTCGGGCGCAGCAGCTGTGACGGCTTCATGCCGAGTTGGCTCAACACCGCTTCGATCTCGGCGCGCGTGGGCCTTTCGGTGGCGTACTTGTAGACCACCGGCTCCACGCCCTTGTCCTGCAAATACGCGAGCGCGTTCTTCGACGAGCCGCAAGAAGGGTTATGCCAAATCGTCACGTTCGCCATCGCTGATCCCTCGGTCCAAAGGCAAGTGTGCGCCCTCAAACATGGATCGCCGAGCGCGCTCGACCAGGCAAAGCGAAGCCCCCGGGCGTGCGCACCGAGGGCTTGCGTGTTTCCGGCGATAGGGCGCGCTGCTTACGCAGTAATGGCGCCGACTGAAATCAGCATCGTCGAAGCGACCGTGACGGCCACGCCAGCATAGGCGACGATACAAAACAGTCCCGAGAAGTGCTTTCTCACTGTCCTTGTCCTTGTGTTTGGGTGTTCACCACCCGTGGTGCGTAAATAGAGCGGGGCGCTGCGGCTTAAGCCACGCCGCCGATGGACACAAACATCACCATGCCAACCGCCAAAGTCAGGCCAGCATAGGCAACCAGAGACAACAGTCCTGAAGCGTTACGTTTCGTCATCGTTTTCATCCTCTTTCTTTTGACCGAGTGCGCGTATGCGCTTTTTTTGTATGTGACCCCGTAAGCCTTGGGTTCCCGCCGCCCCGTGATCACAATGACAGGTATAGCCGGGCCTCTATGACGGGGAGATATCCGCTCCATTAACTCGACGTTATCTTTGGAGGATGATCGACCACCATCCGGCCTCAAGGCGCACCTTCGCCCTCCAAGACTCCGGATATGGGGAGGAAATGCCCTCAGATCAAGGTGGGTGAGGCAAGTTTACCCACGGCGATGTGGGTTGCGAACAACGTTCAGCCTGAAGCGATGAGTCAGTCCCCGCCGCGGACTGGCGCGTCCGGGCCGCCGGCCTCATGCGCCGCAAGGGCGTGCGAGGGGGCATCGGCGTCGATCGATCCCGCCGGGCGATAGGCTTGCAGGCGCATGGCGTTGAGCCCGTCCTGCGCTGCCGCGAACGTCGTTTTCTCGGTTTCGGTGAGCGTGCGGCCAGTGGGCGCGCGCATGGTCATCGGATTGATGTGCTCGCCGTTGTGGATGACCTCGTAATGCAGGTGCGGTCCTGTCGAGGCGCCGGTCGAGCCGACATAGCCGATTGTCTGCCCCTGGCGCACGCGCACGCCCGCGCGAACGCCGCGTGCGAACCGGCTCAAGTGCGCATAAGCGGTGTGGTAGCCGTTGGCGTGGCGGATCCGCACATAATAGCCAAAGGTGCCAAACCGGTTGGCGCGTTCAACAACACCATCCCCGGCGGCGTAGATGGGCGTACCGGTCGGCGCGGCGAAATCAGTGCCCTTGTGCATCCGCGTATAGCCGGAAATCGGATGCCGCCGCCGGCCGAAGTGAGACGACAAGCGCGCCCCATCAATGGGGGTTTTCATCAAGAACCGCTTGGCGCTCTCCCCGTTGGCGTCATAGAAGCCCACGCGGCCGTCCTCGGTCTCAAAGCGCCAATAGGCCAAGCGCCGTCCTTGGGGAGCGAACTCGATAAAGTGCACCTCGCCGGTGCGGACCGTTTCGCCGTCCGGGGTGACCCATTCTTCAAACAGGATCTCAAAGGGATCGCCGGGGTGAATCTCGCGCTGGAAATCAACCGAATAGGCGAGAAGCCCAGCAATATCGGCCACGACTTGGGCGTTGGCGCCGGCGTTGATGGCGTCGACATACAAACTGGTCTCGATGGTCCCGGCCGCGACGGTCAGTCTGTGGTTCAACGGCGTGTCCAACACAAGCGTGCGAAACCCGCCAACGCCATCGCGGACAACCTGATAGGTGCGCTCAGCATCCGGCGCGAAACCAAAGCCCATCAGCTCCGGCGTCTCATTCACATCGGCAAGGAACACCACAACGCTCACACCGGCTTGAAGATCGCGTGCATCAAACACGCCGCGCAGCGCCGCCACGGCTTGACCGGCATCGCTCGCACGCGCGCCGGCGTCATTGACAACACCGGCCAGTGTATCCCCGCGGCGCACGCGGGTGACGATGGTGCGACGATCAGCCAAGGACGGCGTCAGCAAAGCCTCGCGCGCCGCAATGTTGGTGGCCACAGTGGCCGCCGGCGCGGTGGCGACGGTGACGGTTGTGACCGGAAGGGTGGAAACAGCGGAAACAGGCGCGGCTGGCGCATTCGCCATCGCTTGGGGCTCCGGCCGCGTGGCGAGAAAGCCGAACACAACCAGGCTCACCGCAACGGCGATGACAACAACATGGCCGGCGATCCAACCGGCAAGTCCCCATGGCCTTCTGGATGTGTCGTTCATCCTCGTCCTCACCTTGCCCAGCACAGCTTACCGCCAATGCAGTGGAGACCAATACATGCGGCTCTGCCCTTGCCCAAGTGTTAACCACACCGCGGTTGGCGCGGCCCGGCGCTCGAGCAGGGCAACAAATGTGCTCATCAGATGGTTTGAGCTGGAATCTGCGCTTTGCCCAGGTGCGTCATCGGCTTAAAGCACGCTAGATTCACGATTATGCATCACGTGAAGTCTCAGCGGGTCAATTGATGTCCAACACGGCGCATCGTGCAACGCGGTTAGGAATCGGCGCCGCCGCGTTTCTTGGTCTTTTGATCGTGGCTTGGGCCATTCGTTTGCCCGTGGCCACCCAAGTGTTGCGTGCGGGCTTGTCGCTTCGCGGCTTGGATTCGCAGTTGACCGTGACCCGCCTGGACGCGGGCGGCTTGGGCCTTGAGGACGTGCGCTTGGGCCCGGCTGACGATCCGTCGCTGTTGGCGGAAACTGTGACCATCAGCTATCGCCTACAAGAGCTATTTCTTGGCCGCTTGCGCTCCATCACCGCCGACACCGTGGAATTGCGGGCCGAGTTCACCGGCGAACGGTTCTACCTGACGGGCCTGCCCGAGCCCTGGCGGCGATCACGCGGAGAAGACAGACCGCCCCCAGCGCTGTCTTTGACCAATGTGCGCGTTTACTTCGATACGCCCGCCGGACAAGCGGTGGCCGACCTCGAACTGGTTGGTGATCCCGAGCAAGGTTGGCGCGCCAACGCCGACGTGTTCCCCGCACAGATTGCGCAAGACGATCAGGCGATGACCATCAATACCGGTTTTGTGCGCGCCGACATTCGTCCCGAGGCCGCCTTCATCCGGGCCGAATTGAGCTTGTCGGACGTGGTTGCCGAAACCTGGAGCGCCGGCCGCCTTGCCTTCAGTGTGGATCTGTCGGGCGTAGCGCCCGACCCCGCGCGTGTGCTGAACGCGACACTGTCGGGCGCGATGACGTTGAGTGTGGAGAACGTCTCCCTGGATGAGGGCCAAACCGATGTATGGAGCGCCCAAGTGTTGCCGCTGGCCCCAGGCGTGCTCACCGAGCTGTTGGGACCGCACGCTGAGGCTGCTCGCCTGGCGTTGCGCAAGGCGCTCGCTGACATATCGGTGTCAGCTCAGTTTGACGCTTCGCTGGCTGATGGGGCGTTGGCGCTCGCCTGGGACGACGCGATTGGGGTGATCGCCGCGAGCGGCGCAAGCCTAACGATTCCCTCCCAGTCACCCGGCCTCTTGTATGAGTTCGGTCCGCGCAAAGTGAGCGCAGGTCGGTTCGGGGTTGATCTCTACGGCGGCGATCTGCCTGAGCTTGCGGTCAACCTTGAGGCGCTCGACATCACGCTCCACCATAACAGCATCCCCCATATCGCCATGCGTGGTTACGGCCGCCTTGGCGCCGACGCCGCGCGGTCTCAGTTCTGGGACGTTGATCACCTCAGTGTATTCGCCGATTTCAACCCCCTGCGCTTCGAGCTGAACGACGAAGGGTGGCGTTTGGACGTTGCCGGCTATGCGGGCTCATCGACCGACATGGCCCGCCTCTCGGGCGTCATCGAAGGGCTGTTGCCTTTCGAATTGCCGGCGGTCACCGATCTCGACCAGGCCGCCGACATCGAAGTGACAATGGGGGCGGACTTCGCCCTGGTGTTTGATGGTCGCGAAGGCGCCCTGACGGTGTCGGCCGCCGAGGATCCCGCCGCCGATCCGGAACAAAAGCTCGTCGTCGCCAGCAGGACAACGCCAAGCGCTGACGAAGAGGGGAGCGAGGCGCCGCCAACCGTCACCGTCACCGAATTGGCGATTCGCCAACTCGGCCGGGGCAATCCCTTGATGCGCTTGACCTCGTCGTCGTTGCAAATGAGGCTTTTGACGGTGGAGCCGAGCTTCACAATTTTGAGTGATGCAGTCGGCGCGACAACCGCGGAGGTGCGCGCCGCCACAGCGGAAATCGATCTCACCATGCGCCAGGGCGCGGCCCCGCGGTTGGAGTCGCGCATTCAAGGACCGCGCATTGATTACCGCGGCGCACGAACGGGCAGGGTCGACGCGCGCATTCTTGAACTCACATCGAGCTTCGGCGAGCGCACCACCGTGTCGGGCCTGTTTGAAGCCGTGCGGTTGGCGGACGGCGCCGCGCCGTTTCTGGTCGAAGACGCGGCGGGCGAGTTGCAGCTGGGTTGGGAGGACGGTCGCATTGCCGATGGCGGGGTGACGCTGGCGCGTGCGCGCATCCGCGAACAAGGCGAGCGTGTGAACTTCGCCCCCATGCGCATGACCGCCAACGGCGCCATCGCGAACGGCATGTTCACGGGCCGCGGCCAGGTCGACTACACCGCGGCAACCAGTGCGCGCCTTGCCGACATCAGCTTCACCATGGACGTGAACGCGCGCACCGGCGCAATAGAGTTCACAACACCCATGCTCGAACTCACGCCCGGTGATCAGCCCGGCCAGTTGTCGTTGCGCTCCATCGCACCGCCGCTGCACGACCTGTTTTCCGCCGCGCAAGGCAACGTCCAGCTCACCGGCGCTGTGCGCCATGTGCTTAATGCCGAGGGCGCCCGCCAGTGGGTGACTCCGCTGACCGTGATCACCGATGGACTGAGTTTCAACGCCCCGTTTGGCCGTATTGACGGCGTCACCGGTCAGGTCGTGTTTGACGATGTGCGTCAGTTGCGTGCGACCAGTCCGCAGAGCCTCGCCGTTGCCGCATTTGACCCTGGCGTTCGCTTCGAAGACGGCCAAGTGAACTTCAGCCTGCCCGGCGATGGCGCGATCGACATTGCGTCAGCACGGTTCACCCTGGCGGACGGCGTCGCTGAATTGGACGCCATGCAAACGGCCTGGGATGCGGGTCTGCACGAGGGCGTCGTCCGCGTGAGGGGGGTCTCGCTGTCTGAACTGGCTGACCAATTCGAGGCCGACGGCGTGCGCCTCGAGGGGAGGGTCGGTGGAACCGCCCCCTTCACCCTCGACCAAGGCAGTGTGCGCATCAACTCCGGCGAGTTTACCGCTGAAACGCCGGGACGCTTTCGCTTGCGCCGCGAAGGGCTGGCTGAGGAGGTGTTCGGCGACGCCGCCTTGGCCGACGTCATTCGCAGTTACCGCTTCATGCGTCTGAACGCCTCGCTCGATGGCGATTTGACGGGGCAAATGGTGACCGATTTCAGCGCCGCCAGTGATGATGCGGCCGACATTGCTGGCGTGTTCGCCTTCGACGTGTTGCGAGCGCGCCGGTAATCAGCGGCGCTCGCGTGCGGGCGATCCAAACGCCCATGACAAACGCGGAGGAATCACCAAGCATGTGGAAAACCGTCACTCTGGCGCTCGTGATGGGCGTAATCTTATCGCTTGCGTCGGTCACAGCGATTGTGAGTTGGCGGGGGCTCGAAGATGTCCAGATCACCGGGCACGGATACCTGGCGCTGGCGTTAGGCGCCGGCTTATCCTTGGCGCTTGGGATTGGATTGATGAGTTTGGTGTTTTTCAGTGCGCGCCGTGGCTACGACGATATCGACGCGCGCGATGATTGACCGTGCGCGATCCATCTGGGCCGGCCAGGTGCACGCAACGCCAACAACATGAGGGAGAACTGCACATGACGCCTGCATCGCCAACCGCTCCGAACGCTTTGGCCCCTCTCGACCTTGCCGCCTTGATGTGCGCCCGTGTGTGTCACGACTTTTCCAATCGCCTGCTGCCCATCGGCGCAGCGATCGACGTGCTGTCGGACACCACGCTCGACGCCGAGATGAAAGAAGACGCGCTCGGGCTGCTCAGTGAGGCGGGTGAATTCGCCCTTGCCAAGATCGAGCTCGTGCGCGCCGCCTTCGCCACCGCGCCCCAGCCCGGCGCCATGATGAAACTCGAGGACCTGCGCAAGCTGTTTCCGCGGGCGTTTTCGGACCGCAAACTCACCTTCGATTGGCGTTGCCCGGTCGACACGCTGCCCTATGAGACGGGCCGGATGCTGGTCAATTTGGTCATGCTGGCGTCCGAAGCGGTGATGGGGAAGGGCGAGATCACGCTCGAGTGCGGGGCGGGCGGCGACCGTCTGCGCGTGGCCGGCCAGGGACGCCGCGTCAGGCTGGACGACGCGATTGCGGCGGCCTTCGATGGCAAAGTCGACGCCACCGAGCCAGCCCGCGCATCCAAGAACATCCAAGCCTATTTCGCCGGTGAGTTGGCGCGCAGTCTTGGAGGGCGAGCTTCGGCGCGCATCGATGGTGAGACGGTGGAGTTTGCCGCTCTCATTCCAGTCGCCGCGCCAGGTTTGGCCTAATCTTCGCCTAGGTTTTGTCCAGTTTAGCGCGCCCTTAACCGGCGTTGAGCCACCATGCCATCCTATCGCGCAGGGTCATTGTCCTGTGTAGCGCGTCGGGAGTGCGGGATGGACGATCTGCTGAGCGAATTCTTAACGGAGACGAATGAGAGTCTCGACGTCATTGACGTTGAGCTCGTCAAATTCGAGTCCGACCCCAACGATCGCAGCACGCTCGATAACATTTTTCGCCTTGTGCACACCATCAAGGGGACGTGCGGCTTTCTCGGTCTGCCGCGTCTCGAAGCGGTGGCGCATGCGGGCGAGACCTTGCTTGGCCGGTTTCGCGAGGGCGCGCTTGACGTCACCCCTGCGGCCGTCACCATCGTTCTGCAGGCCATTGATCAAATCAAAAAAATCCTCGGCTACCTGGAGTCCGAGGGCGCCGAACCGGAAGGCGATGATGGCGAGTTGATCGCGCGGTTGGAAGCCGCCGCCGAGGGCCAGACTCCACCAGCCCCAGCTGCACAGCCCACGTCGCCTCCCTCCGAGCCTGTCACGGCCCAAGATGACGTGGCGTCTGAATCTGAGCCTGAACACGCCGACGTTAAAGAGGCTCCCGATGATGCGGGCGCCGGCGACCAGACGCCGTCAGCCGACGCCGAACACGATGGCCGCTGGGACCCCGACTTGAACCGGGAATTGCGCCCGGGCGAGGTCAGCTTGGCCGAGCTTGAAGCGGCGTTCCAAGCCGCCGAAGTCGATGCGCCCGGGGCCAGCGCGAGCGACGACGAGTTGAGCGCCGAGGTTGAAGCCGATGCCGAGGCCGACGCCCCGGCGGAGCCCGAGCGCAAGCCCGCTGCCGAGTCCGGGGCGCCGACAATGCCCGCGCCCACCGCCGCGTCGCCCGACATCGCGACCGATGCGCCACAAGAACCGGGCGCCGAGCGCGCCGCCACGTCGGTGTCCAACCAGACCATCCGGGTCAACGTTGACGTGCTTGAAAACCTGATGACCATGGTTTCCGAGCTCGTGCTGACTCGCAATCAGCTCATGCAAATCGTGCGGAACGAAGAAAGCTCGGAATTCAAAGTTCCGCTTCAGAGGTTGTCCAGCATCACAGCCGAGTTGCAAGACGGCGTGATGAAGACCCGCATGCAACCCATTGGGAATGCCTGGAAGAAGCTCCCCCGTATCGTTCGTGATTGCGGGCAAGATCTAGGCAAGAAGATCAACTTCACGATGGAAGGTGAAGAGACCGAGTTGGATCGGCAGGTTCTTGACCTTATCAAGGATCCACTGACCCACATGGTGCGCAATTCATGTGACCATGGCATCGAGACCCCCGAAGATCGGTTGATGCAAAACAAGCCCGAATCGGGCCGGTTGGTGCTGCGCGCCTTCCATGAAGGTGGCCACATCAACATTGAGATCGCCGACGATGGGGCCGGCCTGAACACCGAGCGCATTCGCCGCAAGGCGGTTGAGAAGGGGCTGCTGGGCGAAGCCGAAGCCAACGCCATGTCCGAGGCTCAGATTCACCGCTACATCTTCCATCCCGGGTTTTCAACCGCCGCGAAGGTCACCAACCTGTCCGGCCGCGGTGTCGGCATGGATGTGGTGCGCACCAACATCGAACAGATCGGCGGCACCATCGATGTGAGCTCGGTCGAAGGGTTTGGTGCGACTTTCACCATCAAAATCCCGCTGACCTTGGCGATCATCTCCGCCTTGATCGTCGGCGCCGGCAAATCGCGCTTCGCCATTCCCCAACTGTCGGTGGTGGAACTTGTCCGCGTGGGACCGCGTAGCGAAACCCAGATCGAGTTCATCAACGAAACCCGGGTCTTGCGTTTGCGCGATCGGCTTTTGCCGCTGATGGATCTGGCCGACATCCTCAGTCTGCCCACGCAAAAGAGCCATGAAGACCAACGCTTCGTCATCGTGATGCAGGTGGGCGGACAGCGTTTTGGCGTCATTGTTGATGAGGTGTTCGACACCGAGGAAATCGTCGTCAAGCCGCTGTCCTCCATGTTGCAGGACATCGCTCAGTTCTCCGGCAACACCATTCTGGGCGATGGCTCAGTGATCATGATCATGGATCCCAACGGTTTGGCCACCAACGTGCGTTCGGCCCAAGACGAAATCGACAACGAGGCTAACTCCGCCGTGGAGGTCGTGAAGCAAGCCATCGCCGACGAACAATCCTCAATGTTGATCGTTCGCGCCGGTTCTCCGGAACCCAAAGCGACCCCGCTCTCGCTCGTCACCCGGCTTGAGGAGATCGACTCTCAACAAATTGAGACGTCGAACGGTCAAAGAGTGGTGCAGTATCGCGGCAAATTGATGCCGGTCATGCACCTTTCTCCGTATGGTGAGATCAAATCGGAGGGCAAGCAGCCCATGTTGGTGTTCACCGAACACGGCAGAGCGGCTGGCTTGCTTGTCGATGAAATCGTCGACGTTGTTGATGAGCAAATGAACATCGAGCTGACGGCCGATCAACCAGGCATGACGGGCACCGCCATTCTGCGTGGCCAAGCCACGGACGTCATCGATGTTGGCCACTTCATCACGCAGATTTGCCCTGATTGGTTCACCCGCGAACGCACCCAAGACATTTTCAAAGCACCGCAACGCGTTTTGCTCATCGATGACAGCGCCTTCTTCCGCAATGTCATGGAGCCTGTCCTCATCGCCGCTGGCTACGACACAACGTGTGTTGCAAGCCCCAATGATGCCTGGAAAATCAAAAGTACCGGCGTCGACTTCGATGTGATCGTCACCGATATCGACATGCCAGACACCGATGGCCTGACGTTCGCAGAACAACTCAACAATGATGAACGATGGTCGCACATTCCTCGCGTGGCGTTGTCAGGTATCGACCCAAGTCAAATTCCCGATGAAT
>CAZADA010000089.1:0-11618 GCA_964483775.1 uncultured Caulobacterales bacterium | reverse complement strand
GTGCTGGTCATCGTGGAAGACCGGGATGTCGAGGGCCTCGCGCAGGCGGTCTTCGATCTCAAAGCAGGCCGGGGCCGCAATGTCCTCTAGGTTGATGCCGCCGAACGTGGACCCAAAGCCGCGCACACACTCAATGAAGCGATCGACATCTTGTTCGTCGATCTCAATGTCGATGGAATCCACATCGGCGAAGCGTTTGAACAGGACCGACTTGCCTTCCATCACGGGCTTGGACGCCATGGCGCCAAGATCGCCCAGGCCAAGAATAGCCGTGCCGTTCGACACCACGGCCACCATGTTGCCCTTGGAGGTGTAGTCGTAGGCCAGGTCTTCATTGTCGGCGATGGCTTTGACTGGCCAAGCGACACCCGGACTGTAGGCCAGCGACAGGTCGCGCTGGGTGGCCATGGGTTTGGTTGGACTGACCGCAAGCTTGCCGGGGTGGGGAAACTTGTGGAATGCGAGCGCCTCGGCTTCGGTGAATTGACCACTTTCATCATCGGATTTGGTCATTACCTTCTCCCTAGGCGTGTTGGACATCCCATCTGTGCGGGCGCGCGACCGTGTTCGCAACCGGCGCGGTTGTCATCTCACGGCGAAATGATCGCCACCATGGCCGCGCCGCGCCCTCTTGCGCAAGTGCGTTGGCGGGGGCACAGAACCATGGCAGAGAAACGCACTTGATTTTGAGGGATGGTCGGTCTTTCAGTCGCAGGTCAGACGTCGACGCGGCCACCACACTGCGCTACGTTCGCCTCGGGTCTTGGGGGCTGGCGTTAGAGGGAGCACACCATGCGCGCTATGGGATACGGACTTGTGAGCGCTGCAGCGCTGGCGGCAGGTTTGGCGCATGGCGCATCGGCCCAGGTCGAAGTCACTGAAAGCACGAGTGATCCCATCGAAACGGCGACGGCCGATAACGGCGCGCCAGCTGACGTGACCATCAACAGCGGCGTGACGGTCGAGCCCGATACGGGCACAGCCCTGACGATCAACTCGAGCAACCAAGTGACCAACTCAGGCCTCCTGCAGGTGCAAGACGCCGACGGGGCCATTGGCGCGTTGTTGCTGGGGGGCAACACCGGCGGGTTCACGAACGCCGCCTCGATCAGCATCCTTGAAGACTTTACACCCGATGATTTGGACGGCGATGGCGATCTCGACACGCCCGACGGCGTGTCGGGCAGCGGGCGCGCGCAAGGCTCGGGACGCGTGGGCATTTTGGTTGAGGGCGACACGCCGTTTGTCGGCGACGTCACCAATACCGGCGTGATCACGGTGGAAGGCAACAATTCGGCCGGCGTGCGGTTGGACGGCGATTTGACCGGCAGCTATTTGTCGTCGGTCACCACGTCGACAACCGATGACGAAGGCAACATCACAACCACCCGTGATGACGGACAGATCACCGTGATTGGCGACAACAGCTTCGGCGTCGACGTGCAGGGCGATGTGACCGGCGATGTGACCGTCGATATCGTCTCCGTGCGCGGGGAGAACACAGTCGGCGTGCAAACTACGGGCGACATTGGCGGCGCGTTGTTGATCGAGGGCGGCGCGACCTCAACGGGTTTCCGCGAAACGGTGCGGCGCTCGCGCGAAGACGACCGCGCTCTGCTTGACGCCGATGACCTCACCGAAGGCGGTTCGGCGGTCGCCGTCGGCGGCGATGTGGGCGGGGGCTTTGAGATTACCGGCTTCCGAGGCGACGAAACGGACGAAGACGGCGACGGGTTCTTCGACAATGTCGCGCCGACGGGCAGTGCGACCACCTATGGCGAAGCGCCTGCTGTGCTCATTTCCACCGAGATTAATCCGGAAACCGATTCCATTGTCATCGGCGAAACCGCCGATGGGTACGGCTTTATCAACCGCGGGGCCGTGCGGGGGCGCGGGATCAACGACGATGTCGACGCCACGGCGATCTTGATCGAAGGCTCGAGCGCGAGCGAAACCGTCACCATTGAGGGCGGCATTGCGGCCGGACCAGCGTCGGAGATTTCGGCGCAGGTCTTCAGCTCCGACGCCACCGCGCTGGAGATCGGCCCGCATGTTTCGGCTGAGCGGCTGTACAATGAAGGCAGCATGTTCGCCCAAATTCAGACGGTGGACCGTGAAACGGCGCCCGACGGCGACCCGCGCCCGCAAGCTGTGGTGATCGACATCGACGCCACCAGCTCGCTGACCAGTTTGGTGAATGACGGCGGCATCAACGCCACCGTTTTCGGCTTTGTTGAGTTCAACGACATCGAGGATGATTCTGACGACGAGGTGATTGGCGAAGGCGATGCTTTCGCGATCCGTGACGCGTCGGGAACCCTGACATCGATCGAGAACGCCGGAACCATCTCCGCGGTTTCCGCCGACCAATCGGGGCTCACGGTGGCGTTCGACGGCTCGGCGGCGACCAGCGATATTGTTTTCAACCAATTGCGGCGCGCAACCGAAGTTATTGATAACACAAGCGAAGATGATCCCGACGCTGAACCCACCTATGCGGTGCGGCAACAGCCGCAAACGCAAGGCGATGTGTATTTCGGATCTGGCAATGACCAGCTGACCGTCACCGCCGGCAACATCACGGGCGACACCATTGCGTTCGGCGACGGAGCCGACCAACTCACCATCAATGCGGGGACGTTCGTTGATAACGAAGGCGTCACCACCGATGAGGACGTTCTGGTCGCCGGGGCCATCACAGACACAGATGGCGACCTGGCCATCGACCTGATCGATGGCCAGCTGCAGTTCACCAACACCGGGGCGATCAACATCACCTCGTTGAGCGTTGGCGGCGAAGGCGAACTCATTCTTGAAGTCGATGCGCGCCAGGCCGACGAAGTCGCCAACGCGCTGTTGATCGCCAGCGAAGCGGTGTCGTTTGAGGACGGCGCCCAATTGCGCTCCAATGTCAGCGGCATCGTCACCAACGAAATTGTGGTCGCGCTTGTGTCGGCTGACACCTTGACCGTTGAGGGTGATGCGGCGGCGCTGTTGTCGCCGGATACGAGCTTTCTCTACGAAGCGTCACTCGCGACAAATCCCACTGACGCCAACACGTTGGTGTTGACCTTGCAGCGACGCTCGGCGGCTGAACTGGGCATCGATTCGGTGGAAGCAGCGGCCTACGAACCCTTGGTGCAGGCCGCCGCGCAAGACGAAGAGTTCGGGACCGTCCTGTCGGCCGCGTCCAACGAAACTGAGTTCCTTGGGATCTATTCTCAATTCCTGCCCGACTATTCGGACGCGACCCTGCAGTTCGCCATCGCCATGCAGGACATTTCAACTGGCGCGGTCGGCAACCGCTTAAACGCTGTTCGTGAAGGGCGTGACGCTGCGGGTTCGGTGTGGATCCAGGAGGCCATCACCTACATCGATCGCGAAGCGGCCGTGGGCAATCCAGGGTATCGCGGCTACACGATCGGCTTCGCAGGCGGCGTCGACCGGCCGCTCGGCCCGTTCTACGCGCTGGGCGTCAATTTCATGGCGTCTTCGTCTCAGTTTGAGTCGCCGGACGGCTTCGATGAGCCGTTGATTTACAACTCGTTCGGCGGCGGCATCTACGCGGCGAGCAAAGCCGGCCCGCTGCTTTTGGACATCAATGCCGGCGCAGGGTTCAACACCTATGAAAGCGTTCGGGTGCTGCGGTCGCAAGACGTGATTGAGGGCACCGATTTCTTCCGCGTCGCACGCGCGGATTGGAATGGCACGTTCACGTCCGGCAGCGCGCGGCTTTCCGCGCCGTTCCAGGTTGGGCGTTTGACGGTGACCCCGGCGATTTCTGCTGACTATGTCCGCCTGGATGAGGACTCATTCGAGGAGTCCGGCGCCGAGGGGGCGAACCTGCTGCGCGAGGACCGGTTCTTGGAGCTGGGTTCGGCGACCGCGACTCTTGATTTCGGCGCCAAGTTCGTCGACCGCCGGCGTAACGCGTTCTGGTCGCCTCAGTTGCGTGTCGGCTTCCGCGAAGAGCTGTTCAGCACCACCGGTCTGACGATCGCTCAGTTCGTCAGCAGTGATCCGTTTGTTCTTGATGTCATGCAGATGGAAGGGTCGGGCCTGGTGGCCGGCTTCAGCCTGACCGCGGGCAGCGAGTTCACGTCGTTCTCGCTCAACTATGATGCGGACATTCGCGACGATCTTGCTCGGCACACCGGCAGCGCCACGTTCCGCTTGGAGTTTTGATGAGCCACCGCCTCGGCGGGGGGCGCATTTCGGTGGGATTTGGCGGACGGGCCCGGCGTTTGGCGCTGTTGGCTCCGCTGGCGTTCGTGGTTGCGTGCGCCAGTCCACCGCCGCCGGACACGCCCCTCAACGCCTGCGCCATCTTTGCCGAACGCCGGGTTTGGTATGACGCCGTGCGCGACGCTGAAGATCGCTGGGATGCGCCGCCGCATGTGGTGCTGGCCATCATTCGCCAAGAATCCGGTTTTGACGGCGACGCGCGTCCCGACCGCACGCGCTTCTTGTGGGTCCTGCCGGGGCCCCGCCCGTCAACGGCCTTTGGCTACGCTCAGGCGACCAACCCGACTTGGGAGCAGTACAAGGACGAGACAGGCCGGCGCTTTGCTGATCGCGACAATTTCCGCGCCGCAGCCGATTTTGTCGGCTGGTACATGCGTAAGAGCCGGCGGATCTCAGGCATTCCCATGCACGATGCGCGGCGGCAATACCTCGCCTATCACGAGGGTTGGGGGGGCTATAACAGCGGCTCGCACCGGCGCAATCAGGATTTGTTGCGTGTCGCTGACAGCGTGGCGTCCGTGGCCGGGCGCTATGAACGACAGCTGGACTCGTGCCGCCGCGACCTGAGGCGCCGTTTCTTATTCTTCTTCTGATAGACCGAGCCGACGAAGCGTTAGATGCCCGGAGCGCCCGGCGGAGTTCGACTGGCGATGGTCTCGTTGTTCAAAGCGATGCGTTGGCTGTTTCGCAAGGTCATCTGGCGCGAGGGCTTTGCAATTGTGATGGTGTGCGTGGGTGCGCTCGTGCTCGCCTACCGCCTGGTGTTGCCCGCGCCTGGTCCGGCGCAGGTCGCCGATGCCTGCGTGTTGCTGGATGCACGACCAGGTTGGTGGCGCGCGGTCAAGGCGTCCGAAGCCGTTTGGGGCGTCTCGCCAGGTCTGCAGCTCGCCGTTATTGGACAAGAATCGGGCTTTCGGCGTCTTGCCGCGCCGCCGCGCCTTCATCCCTACTTTGTGCGTAGCGTGCGCGGTGCGTACCGGTCTGTCGATGGCGTCATTGGCACCGATCTCAACGCACTCCAATGGCCAACCTTGATGACGGCTTACGGCTATCCCCAGGCGATCGACGCGACATGGGCCCGCTACAAAACCACCATGAACAAACCGACGGCGATGCGCGTGCGGTTCGCTGACGCGGCCGACTTTGTGGGCTGGTATCTGCACAGCCAGTCGGTCGACCACGCAATTCCCTTGTCGGACGCGTGCGCGCTCTATCTGAGCTACTACACAGGGCACGGCCAACACGATTGCGTTTTCAACCCCATCCCGGATCCGAAAATGCAAGCTGTCGCGTCCAAGCTAACCGCGCAGGCCGCCGCCTACGACGAACAAATCGCAGGGTGCGCTGCACAACTGGACCGCGACACGCGATGGTGGGCTTGGCCCTTTACCCGCTTTGGATAATCCATGTTGGGGCTTGCGCGCGGGGCCAAACTGAGCGCATCTGACAGGGATGGCCAAGTCTTCTGCAGCTGCGTTGTCCCCGGTCGACACCTACACCGCGCACGATATTGAGGTCCTAGAGGGCCTTGAGCCCGTGCGCCGTCGTCCTGGCATGTATATTGGCGGCACGGACGAACGGGCGTTGCACCATTTGTTCGCCGAAGTGCTCGACAATGCGGTCGATGAAGCGGTGGCCGGCCACGCCGATCGCATTCACATCGCGCTTGACGCTGATGGCGGGGTGAGCGTGACGGACAATGGCCGCGGCATTCCTGTTGATCCGCATCCGAAATACCCCAAAAAGTCCGCCGCCGAGGTGATCCTCACAACGCTGCACGCGGGCGGGAAGTTTTCGCAGAAGGCGTACGAGGCGTCCGGCGGGCTCAACGGGGTTGGGGTGTCGGTGGTGAACGCCCTGTCGTCCGCGTTGGACATCGAGATCGCCCGCGATCGCAAACTTTATGGGCAGAGCTACAGCCGCGGCGTTCCTCTCGGTCCGCTTAAGCGCATCGGCGCTGCGCCCAACCGACGCGGCACCACGGTTAAGTTCACACCCGACCCTGAGATCTTTCCGCACGCTCACTTTAAGCCGGGTCGGCTGTTCGCCATGGCGGGCGCCAAAGCGCATCTGCATCGCCGGCTGACGGTCCATTGGGCCTGTGCGCCCGAGCTCTTGGCGGACGGGGCCACGCCAGCTGAGGCTGTGCTGCACTTTCCCGGCGGGCTTGCTGATTTTCTGAGCGAAACGCTGGGCGAACGCGCCGGCGTCACCGCCAGCGTTTTTGCCGGGCAGTCCGGAGACGAAGGCAAGCCGGGCGCGGTGGAATGGGCCGTGGCTTGGACCGAGGCGGGATTTGGCGATAGCGACGGCCTCGCCAAATCCTTCTGCAACACCATCCCCACCCCCCAGGGGGGCACGCACGAAACCGGCTTGCGAACCGCGCTGGCTCGGGGATTGCGGGCCTATGCTGAGCTTGCGGGCGAAAAGCGCGCCAATCTCATTACGGCCGATGATGTCATGGGCGCTGCTGCGGCGTTTGTGTCGGTGTTTGTGCGCGATCCTGAGTTTGTCGGCCAAACCAAGGAAAAGCTCGCGAATGTCGATGCTGCGCGCACCGTTGAGCTTGCGGTGCGCGATCCGTTTGATCATTGGTTGGCCGCCGCGCCCAAGGAAGCCGATAAGCTCGTCGCCTTTGTGCTGGAACGCGCCGAAGAACGGATCAAGCGGCGCAAAGCCCGGGAAGTGGCGCGCAAATCAGCCACCAAGCGCCTGCGTCTGCCAGGCAAGCTGACGGACTGTTCGCGCGCAGAAAGTGGCGGCTCGGAGATCTTCCTGGTCGAGGGAGATTCGGCCGGCGGATCGGCAAAGCAAGCCCGCAACCGGGAAAACCAGGCGATTTTGCCGTTGCGCGGCAAGATCCTCAATGTCGCCCAAGCCGGCGGTGATAAACTCACCGCCAATCAGGAGCTCAACGATCTGTCATTGGCGCTCGGCGTTGGGCTGGGGCGCGCGTTTGAGGTGGATGATTTGCGTTATGAACGCGTGATCATCATGACGGACGCCGACGTGGACGGCGCGCACATCGCCGCGCTCTTGATCACGTTCTTTCATCGCCAGACGCCGGGCCTCATTGAAGCGGGGCGCTTGTTTCTCGCTCAGCCTCCGCTCTACCGGCTGACCCGCGGGGCCACGAGCGTTTATGCGCGCGACGACGCCGAGCGCGATCGATTGCGCGCGGAATTGGAGCGCGGGCGTGGTAAAGTCGATGTGTCGCGCTTTAAAGGTCTCGGCGAAATGACGCCGGCGCAGTTGAAAGACACCACGATGGACCCGGGCAAGCGCACCCTGGCTCGCGTGACTTTGGCGGCCGGGGACGCCGATATGGTCGACTTGGTTGAAACATTGATGGGCCGCAAGCCAGAACTACGCTTTCAATACATTCAGGACAACGCTCGATTTGTTGATAGTCTTGACGTGTAGCGCATCGTGACCTTCGTATTCACGAAACAGTCACCAATGCACATCTTATGGTAGCAATCAGTGGTGCGCGATTGTCGCAAGTCCACCTCAATCACAGACAGGACAGCGCCGGTGCGTTGACTTGGTCAAAACGCACCCTAACCTCCGCGCGAGATGGTGGGTGATGGGAACGGTTTAAACGGCATGGACTTTGCTGAACTGGGCTTGGGCGAGAACGTCCTGAAAGCCATTGATGAACTGGGATATACCGAGCCAACGCCAATTCAGGTGGCCGCCATTCCGGCGGCGCTGGAAGGGCGGGATGTTCTCGGCGTTGCGCAAACCGGCACCGGCAAAACGGCGTCGTTCACCCTGCCCTTGATTGAGCACCTGTCCCGCGGGCGCGCCAAAGCGCGGATGCCGCGCTCCATTATTCTGACGCCGACGCGTGAACTCGCCGATCAGATTGCGGAGAACTTTGACAAATACGGCCAGTATCAACGGCTTTCGAAAGCCCTGCTCATTGGCGGGGTGTCGCTACCGGCGCAAGAACGCCAATTGACCGGCGGCGTCGATGTGTTGATCGCGACGCCGGGCCGCTTGCTCGACCTGTTTAATCGCGGCGCCATCCTCATGACCGGCGTACAAATCATGGTTGTCGACGAGGCCGACCGCATGCTCGACATGGGCTTCATCGACGACATCAAAGAGATTTTCCGCAAAACGCCGTTCACACGCCAAACGCTGTTTTTCTCGGCGACGATGCCGCCGGCGATCGAGGCCTTCACCAAAGAGTTTCTGCAAAACCCGGTGCGGATCGAGGTGGCGCGTCAGTCCACCACGGCGGAGACCATCACCCAATGGGTTGTGCGGGCCTCTGATGGCGCGCCGAAAACCAAGCGCGCAGCGCTGCGCGCCGCGATTGATGCGGCCGCGCTGAAGAACGCCATCATTTTCTGCAACCGCAAGCGTGATGTGGATGTGGTCGCGCGATCGTTGCAGCGCCACGGCTTCGCCGCAGCGGCGATCCATGGCGACTTGGCCCAGTCGGTGCGGATGGCGACCCTGGATCGGTTCAAATCCGGCGAAATCACCTTGCTTGTGGCGAGCGATGTGGCCGCGCGCGGGCTCGACATCCCGGACGTGAGCCATGTGTTCAACTATGACGTTCCGCGTCACGCTGAGGACTATGTTCACCGCATTGGGCGCACGGGTCGGGCCGGCAAAACCGGTGAGGCGTTCACCATCGCAACGCCAGAGGATTCCAAGACCCTCAAGGCGGTTGAGAGCCTCATCAAGCGGACCATCCCTGTGGCTGAACACGCCCAGACGCCCAAACCGGACGGTGCGGAGCCCCAAACGACGCCCAAATCGGCGACGCCCAAATCGTCGGCGCCCGCCGGCGGATCTGAGGACCGGCCTGACGCCCCGCGTTCAACCGCACACGATGAGGCGACAACACGCCGGCGCGGTTCGGCGGGACGCAAGAGCAGCTCGGGCCGGCGCGGCGAGCGCGGTAAACCGCGTGAACTGGAAGAAGCCGTTGTCGGGTTGGGTGATCATACGCCCGCGTTTTTGCTGAGGTCGGTTGACTGACGCTTGCCCATCGTCCGCCTCACGCGTCTGACGTGTGTTACACTGTAACGCACGCCATGCTCGTTTACGGCTTTTTTTCTGATCACCTCTAAGTTCGCACCATCCCGGCGTGCGTTAGAGGATGGGTGACGTGCAGGAACGATTTGAAGGACCCGAAGGGCGTAAACTCGCGCGTCAAACCCTCGCGGTCATGGAAAAACACGACATTTCGCCAAGTCCGCGCAACTATGCGCTGTGGTCGGCCTATGTCAGCGGGTTCCATCCCGCGGTCAGCTCGGCGATCGACAAGCTGGTCCGCGCCGGCGAAGACATGAGCGATGCTGTCGCCGATGAGTTGTACGCGCGCCATTTCGCCCCCGAGCTGATGAATGAAGGCATGATCGCGGTGAGCAACGACGCCGTGGCCGCCATGGGACGCGCGCAAGCCTCCTTGCGCACCGCTGGCGACAACACCCGCGCCTATGGCGCCGCCTTGGCCGACGCCAGCGGGGAACTGGCGCAGTCGAACACCACCGAACAAACCCAAAAGCTGGTGCAGAACCTGTTGCGCGAAACGCAATTGATGCAGTCACGCACCCGCGAGCTCGAAGCCCAGCTGGACACCGCCACCAGCGAAGTGAGCAGCCTGCGCAGCAAACTCACCGAAGCACAGGAAGACGCGCTGACCGACCCCCTCACCGGTCTTGCCAACCGCAAGCGCATGGACTCGGAGTTGCGCGCGAACATCGCCAAAGCGACCAAGTCGGGCCGGGCGTTCAGTGTGCTGATCGCTGATATCGATCACTTTAAGCGGTTCAATGACACCTGGGGGCACCAGACCGGCGACCAGATCATCCGGTTTGTCGGGCGCACGCTGCTTCACGCCGCACGCGAGTACGATATTGTTGCGCGGTATGGCGGTGAAGAATTCGCCGTGCTTTTGCCGGGCGCCAGTCGCGATGACGCGGTGGATGTGGCCGAGCAAGCCCGCCAAGCGGTGGAAAGCAAACAGCTCATGCGCAAAAGCACAAATGAGTGCTTGGGCAACATCACCATTTCGCTGGGTGTCGCTGAGATGATTGGCGGCGATACGCCTGAGACCTTGGTCGAGCGCGCCGACAAACGGCTCTATTTGTCGAAGTCTGGCGGGCGTAACCGCGTCACCGCCGAGGATCCCCCCGGTTCCGCCAGCAACGCGGCCTAAGGCGCCGCCGAGCCCGCCGGCCGATCGGCGGCGGGGACGATGGTCACACTCTCCCCGCACCCGCACGCATCGGTTTCGTTGGGATTTCTGAACACGAACTTCTGGTGCAGAGCCGTCGTTTCAAAGTCGATCTGCGAGCCCAACAGAAACAAAACCGCCTTAGCGTCGATCACGATGGGCACGCCGTTGTCCTCGACCGTCTCATCGAGCGATTCGGCATGTTCGACATAGTCCATGACATACTCCATGCCTGCACAGCCGCCGTTCTTGACGCCAACCCTCAGGTAACCGGCCCCGCGTTCATCCATGATGATGCGGACGCGTGCGGCGGCGCTGTCGCTGAGGGTGACGATTTTCGGTCGCGGTCGGCGTGGCATGGAGCTCTCCTTGTTCGTCATAGATAAGGCGTTGCGGCGCGTTGCGCCAACTACACCCCCGCCGCCGCGCGGCGTCTGGCCTCCTCTTCGGCCAACAGCGGTATGAGGTCGTCGGAATACGCATCGACGGGTGGGCGGCCGATCGAGGCCAAGAAATCGTTTGTGGCGCCCATGGTTCTTGGCCCCCACAAACCGTCGGCACCGCCTGGATTGAATCCAATACGCTCCAAGTATTGTTGAGCCGTTCGCACACCCAATTCTGGCAGTCCGTCATCGATGTACTTTTGGTTAGCCCGTGCCAACCGCTCGTCATACCGGTTTTCTTTGTATGCAGGGCCGTTGTAGACACGGGCAAAGGTGTCCCAATCCCCCCGCTCCAGCGCCTCATTGAGGTCTTTGCTGGTGATGAAATTGGCCATCGCTTTGAGCTGGGCGCCTTCGTCGACCATCATGGCCTGGACCATTGATTCAACATCGGGAAATCCTGCGATTTCGTAGTTGAAACCCATGACCTGACCGAGACCCCAAGATGTTGATTTCAAAGCCGCTTCGCGGTCGAGGTCAATCGCCGTGTTGAGTCGATCATACTCGCCTTCGCCGCCTATGTAATGGTCCTTCGACCAGCTGGCGTAGCTGATGTCGGGATGGCTGGCGTCGAAACGCCCGTCAGTAAACTTGTGGAACCAGTGACCTTCAAACAGGATCTTGGGTCGACCACTTGGCAAAAATCCAGCGCCCCTGCTTTCGACTTTCTTCACCGCCCTGAGCGCTTCGGCCGGCGCTGTGAGCAAGGTCATGGCCGACTGGAACGCGCT
>CAZADA010000088.1:0-11641 GCA_964483775.1 uncultured Caulobacterales bacterium | reverse complement strand
GGTTCCAAGCTTGGGCCGCATTGTTAAACAGGCCTTGCTGACCTTCCGCATGGGATTTGCGAACAATCTCATCGAGCGGGGCGTTCGCATCAGGCTTGCCGTCGAGCATCTCATTGACCTTGTTCACATAGGTCTGGTGATGTTTGGCGTAGTGATAGTCGATGGTTTCTTCGGAAATATGCGGGGCCAGGGCGTCGCGGGCATAGGGCAATGGGGGCAGAGTTTGCATCAAAGCGCTCCGAGGCGAAGGGACATGAGAAGATCAATGGCAGACCGGCGAGGACCGCCGCTCCTGGGGCACACATACTCAAACCCGCCCGATCCGTCACCCAGTTCATGGGACCCTTGCGACAATTCACCTGGCCAGGCCCGGCGGTGGCCATGAGCCAAACGCTCGACCAGCAGGTCGCGGCCAGCGATGAGGACCGTTGGCTCGCCTCGCGCTTCGCCGATCGCGCAGGCCGCCGGCGCCTGGTGGCGCTCTACGCCTTTGCCGATGAAATCGCACGCGCCGCTTGGGTGACGTCCGAGCCGATGATCGCGGAAATCCGCCTTGCTTGGTGGCGCGAAGCCGTCGCCGAGATGTATGGCGGCCATCGCGTGCGCGAACATCCGATCGCCCAGGCGATGGTCGAAGCCTTCGCCGAAGCGGGCGGGCCGTCGCCGACCCAGGCCCAGCTCGAAACCCTGATCGACGCCCGGTTGGCTGAGATGGATGACCAGACCTACGCCGATGAGGGTGCGCTCGCGGCTCATATCGATGGCACAGCCGGTGCGCTGGCCCAGATCGCCATGTCGTGTTTGGCGCCCGACGTGTCGGCGCACGCTTCGCGCGCGGCCAAGCTCGTCGGCCGTGTCTGGGGGCTAACGGGTTTGGCGCGATCGTTCAGCGCCATGGCGGCGCGCGGTCGCGCGCCCGTGGCCCACAGCACGCTTGAAGTTCTGGAGCTGCGCAGCCGGAATGAATTGGCCGCCCGACGCGATCCGGCCAAGTTCCAAGCCGCCAGAACGCCTCTGATCGAAGGAGCCCAAGCCGCGTATGACGAGGCGCGCCGCGCGGTGCGCGGCCTCAACCCCGCGCTTTGGCCTGCGGTCGGGTACGCGGCTTTGGCGCCCGGTTATCTGCGCTTGTTGCGCAACCAAACGCCGCAAGACATGGGCCCGGCTGAGATGATGCGCCTGCGCCGGCAAGCGGTTTTGTTGTTGAGCGCCGTGCGCGGCGTGATCTGATAACCGGCGGGAGAGGCTAGGCGCTCAGTCGCCCCGATCGACAGGTCCGCTGACGTCGACCAGCAAAGGCCGGTGGTCCGAGCCCATCGCCGGACCGACCTCACAATCGGCGGCCATGCCTTCACGCACATAGGCGTGGTCAATCGGCAGGCCGAGTACAGGCAGATCGGACAACCAGGTCGAACGCCACGGCGCTCCGCAATCCACCCGGTACAGACCGCCCGTCGCAATGGTTAGCGCCACCGGCGACCAGGGCGCGGCGTTGAAATCACCGATCAACACCGCAAGCTCTTCGACCCGCGCCGACTGGGCGGCCACATCAATGACGGTATCGCGCAGGCGCACTTGGCCGGCCGCCAACCAACTCGACGGCCCTCGAGCCAGCCCCATAAGGTCAACCGGGCGCGGGGCGTGCACGGCCACGACTGTCAACTCGTCATTCCAAAGCGCGCGGGCGGCCGCATCAGGAACCGGGCTCTCCAGCTGCTCAAAGCGAGGCGGACACGCGCCTTTGGCCAGCAACATCACGCCCGTGGACGACGATGCTGTATCGGACGAAGCTTGATCGCCGCCATTGCCCGACGCGACACAGGTCTCATAGCCGGGCCAAAAGGCCTCAGGATTGGTGTCGTCGGGCCATTCGGTCAGAGCGATCACATCAGGCGTGGGATCGAGAGTCGCGGTCCAAGCGCTGAAGCCGGCAAGCGCCGTGCGTTCACCGTGCAGGTTAAACCACACCACGCGGGCCATCCGCGCCTCGTCGTCACCGTCCAAGGTCGGCGCGAGAATGAAAAACGGCGACATGGCGGCGATCGCATTGGTCACGCTCAACGCAAAGGCGGCGAACATCCAGCGCCAACGCCCAAGCCCCAGCAAAACCACCGCCATCAGAGCCGAAAGCGCTGCGTATTGCGGACGAAAGTGGCTTGCAAGCTCAAACGGATAGCCCAGGCGCGCCAAAAAACCCGCGCCGCTCGCTGCGCCGATCAGCAAAACCAGAAGCCCCCACAGGGCCGGCTGGGGTCTAGACGATTTGCCGCGGCTCATTGGTGGCCATCCCCGCCAAGCTCAGCTAGGTCATTCTACGCGATCCCAGCCCCCATGGTCTCCTTATGGTGCAAAGCGATGGCGACGCCAAGCCGCCGCGCAGCGAATGAGAAGACAGCGCAACAGTTCAATCGCAGCGATGGAGACACCCATGTTCAAGGCCTACGCCGCGCATAACCATGAAGGTCGCTTGGAAACCTTTGAATACGCGCCTGGAGCGCTGGGCGACGGGGAGGTTGAGGTGGCGGTGGAGAGCTGCGGCGTCTGTCATTCCGACGTCTCCATGCTGCACAATCACTGGCGCATGACCCAGTACCCTTTTGTCGGCGGACACGAAGTGATCGGCCGTGTGGCCGCCCTTGGCGCCGGCGTGAGCCATCTCAGGGAAGGGGACCGGGTGGGTCTGGGCTGGTTTTCCCGATCGTGCATGCATTGCAATCAATGCATGCACGGCGACCACAATCTGTGTCCCACGGTCGAGCAAACCATTGTCGGTCGTTTTGGCGGCTTTGCTGATCGGGTGCGCGCTGGCGCCGAATGGTGCATTCGCTTGCCTGATACATTGAACGCTCTGGATGCCGGACCCTTGTTTTGCGGCGGCATCACCGTGTTCAATCCGATTGTCGAATGTGACGTGCGCCCCACCGATCGCGTCGGCGTGATCGGTATTGGCGGCCTAGGTCATTTGGCCTTGCAGTTCTTCAACAAATGGGGCTGCGAGGTGACCGCGTTCACCTCGACCGGTTCCAAAGCCGAGGAAGCGTTGCGCATGGGCGGCCACCACGTTGTCGACAGCCGCGATCCCGATGCGATCGCGGGGCTCAACGGACGGCTCGATTTCATCATGAACACAGCGAATGCGTCCCTCCCGTGGAACGCCTACCTTGAAGCGTTGGGGCCCAAGGGCCGCCTGCACACCGTTGGAACGGTGCCCGAACCCATGCCGATTGCCGCCTTTTCGCTCATCTCGGGGCAAAAGGCGGTGTCGGGCAGTCCGCTGGGATCGCCGGCGACCACGGCCGACATGCTAGAGTTTTGCGCCCGCCACGCCATTGGCCCCATCACCGAACATTTCCCCATGAGCCGGATCAACGACGCGATCGCCCACTTGGAAGCCGGCCAAGCCCGTTACCGGATCGTACTCGACGCGGACTTCTAGTCCGCGCAGCGCGGCCGGCTTTAAACCGCGTGATAAAACAACGGGAGAATCAAGCGCCCATTGGCAATGCTGTCGCCAAACGACACTCCAGCATTGTGCCACAAATAACCGCGAAACAACAGCAACCGATTGTACCGCATGGGCACTTCAAGCGTCTGTTCCCACTTGGTTAGATCATTGGTCTCCGGGTGGAGGATATCGTCCCACACCTCGGTGGGCTTGGTATAGCCCATCGCTTCCGCGTCGCCGGGAAACACAGGGGCGCGTTCCGTTTGGGTGCGTTTATGGCGGAAAAACAGTGTGCCCCCGCGAGCGTGTTCGTTGCGCGTGAGGTAGATCATCGCCGACCAATGGCAGTTATCAATGTGCACGTTGGCGCTGCCCTGATCGCCTTCGAGCGCTAGCCGAAACTTGCCATGCGACGAGCCGGGAACGGGCCGCAGCCGTTCGTGCACAACCTCGGCGACCTGTTGGTCAAACGCGCGGGTGTCAATGGCCGCATCGGCGTTCCGGCCAGGAAAGTAGGTCGGCTTATCAAAGTGGGGAAAGGCGCGCCCCTCGGCCCAACGGCGCACGCCATCAGGATCAGGGAGAAAATCGTCAACAATGATGTGGGTCAGATGCATGGTCAGGACGCTGGCTCAAGGCGTTGGTGCGGGGCTCGGCGCGGCTGCGCCCGCGCTGGGGATCAAAGCGCCATCAACGGTTGGCAACACGAGATCCAGGATCAACGGCAGATGATCAGATCCCATGGGCCCGCCGAGCCGGCAGCCCGCGACGGTATCCTTGCCCACATAGGCAAAATCGATCGGCAAACCGAGATATTCGCCAATGGGTCGAGATGCAAACGGCGACCATGTCGGTTGATAAAGTGCGCTGCAATCCACCAACTCAAGATCAGTGGCGCGGACATTCCGCATGATTGGCGACCACGGCGTTGCGTTAAAGTCGCCAACCAGCACAAGCGGTTCCTGTGCGTTGTCAACCGCCGCGCGCGCCGCTTCAATGACGGCATCCCGCCGCGCCATATGCGTCGGCGTGAACGGCGCAGTCGGGTGGGTGGCGATCACCGTCAGCGTCTGCTCGTCCACCGCCAGCGCCAATGAGCGCAAAGCGCCTGGCTCGGGGCCAAGATCCACGGCAGCCTCACATGGTGTCTTGGCAAGAAACACAACGGCGAGCGAGGAGCGGCTCGCTGGCGCGTCAATGCACGGCCAGTCTTCGCGCAAGGTTTCGAAATCAAACGTCACCGGCACTTCGGTGAGCGCCACAATGTCGATCTCTTCCGCGTCGGCTTCGTCAAGCACGGTTTCGAGCGCCCGCGGTTGGCGTTGCAAATTCGCCCATAATAGGCGCACCGGCTTGGCGTCCCGCAACATCATGCTGGGGGCGGTATCAAACACAGGGCGCACGGCGTTGACCATCAACCCAGCCGCACCAAGCGCCAAGAGCATCACCAGAAACAGGCGGAACATCAACGCCAACACCGCCAACGCAACGGCGACCACCGCGATGACATGCTGAAAATGGCTCGCCAGCTCCCACGGATACCCAAATGGCGCCGCCAAACTGGCCCCAGCCACCGCCAACACATTCAGCAACATCGCCCACACGGGCACGCGAACAATATCGTGCAGCGGGCCGCCCCCGCCGGTATCTCGGGGGACGATCGGCCGGATCATTCGGCGGCCTCAACAACGATGTGAGGCTCGGCGGCCAACCACGTGCGGCAGTCAGCAAGCGCACGCGAGGTCCAAGCCCGTTTGCGCGCTTTGGCTTTCTCCGCGCCCCGCAACCGCTTGCCGTCCGCATCGCGCGTGGGCGCCTCAACGGGCGGGAACAACCCGAAATTGACGTTCATCGGTTGAAAACCGCCGCCTCCCGCCAGGTGCCCGCCGGTAATGTGCGCCAACAATCCGCCGAGCGCGGTGGTTGGCGGAGGGGCGAGGGGGGCCTGACCCAGGTGTTCGGCCGCCATGAACCGACCGGCGAGCAATCCGATGGCCGCGCTTTCCACATAGCCTTCAACGCCCGTGATCTGCCCAGCAAATCGCACGTTTGGACGTGATTTCAAACGCAACAGCGGATCCAGCACCTGGGGGCTATCGATGAAGGTGTTGCGGTGCACGCCGCCCAGTCGCGCAAATTGAGCATCGTGCAAGCCCGGGATCATGCGAAACACCTCGGCCTGAGCGGCGTATTTCAGCTTGGTCTGGAAGCCGACCATGTTGAACAGCGTGCCCAAACGATTGTCCTGGCGCAATTGCACCACTGCATACGGTTTCACATCGGGCTGGTGGGCGTTGGTGAGCCCGCGCGGCTTCATGGGTCCGTGGCGCAAGGTCTCGCGCCCGCGTTCGGCCATGACCTCAATGGGCAGACATCCATTAAAGTAGGGTGTGTCTTTCTCCCAGTTCTTAAACTCTGTTTTCGGTCCGTTGATCAGCGCATCAATGAAGTCATTGTATTCGGCTTCATTCATCGGGCAGTTGATGTAGGCCGCTTTGTCCGCTTCGGTCTCGCCTTTGTCGTACCGCGACTGCATCCACGCCACATCCATGTCTATACTGTCTCGATGGACGATGGGGGCTATGGCGTCAAAAAAGGCAAGGGCGTCGCGACCGGTGGACGCGCGGATCGCCTCCGCCAACGGCGCGGATGTCAACGGACCGGTCGCGATCAGCACCGCCGCCTCACCGGCGGGCAGGGCGGTCACCTCGTCACGCTCAACGGTGATCTGCGGGTGGGAGTGGATTGCGGTGGTCACCGCCTGGGCGAAACCCTCACGGTCCACAGCGAGCGCGCCGCCAGCGGGCACCTGATGCTCATCGGCCGTCGCCATGATCAAAGAACCGGCCAAGCGCATCTCGGCGTGAAGCAGCCCCACAGCGTTGGTTTGCGGATCATCGGATCGAAACGAATTGGAGCACACCAGCTCAGCCAGCTGGTCGGTATGATGGGCCTCGGTGCGCCGTTCAGCGGTGCGCATCTCGTTGAGGACAACCGGCACGCCGGCTTGGGCCAATTGCCAAGCCGCTTCGCTGCCCGCCAAGCCGCCGCCAACCACGCGAATGGGATCCAAACTCGCCATCCCTTGGATATCCGCGGGGCAGAAGCGCGCGTCAAGGGATCGACCACGCGGATCGTATGTCGCTGACCTCGAAAGGCCGGCGACATACGATCACGCTAGAGGCAAAACGTACGGGCCGTTAGGCGCGCTCGCACGTGAGTGTGCCGTCGTCCGACTTCAGAACCAGCTCGTCATTGCTGAGCTCATCGATGTCGTTCGTCTGGTTAAATTCGTCACCAGCGTCACCGCCCATGGCGTTCATCTGAGCCAGTTGATCGGCTGGCAGCGCAGCCCCATCCATTGTGGCTGAAACGATTTCGCCTTCTGAGTCAGTGAACTCCACTTCATCGCCGTCATCGTTGAGTTCGTAGGAGCCCTCGACCCGCATTTCGGTGATCATGTTGAAACCAGCTTCGGCCATGTCGGCTTTGGCGTTGAACACGTACTCGCCATCGTCGGTGAACTCGAACGTGACGTCGGTCAGCGGCGCCTCGCCCTCTTCGACTTCGCATTCCCATTCACCGACAATCATGTTGTCTGCCGATTGTCCGCAGCCAGCCAAAACCACGGCAAGCACCGAACCCAAACCAATCAAGCGCTTCATAGCGACCCCCTTGAACATTGTTAAAGATGACTGCTCGTAGGCCACCCCCGTGGCCCGGTCAATTCGCAATGCACAACGTTGCTGATCACGGCCGAGGTCCCCCAAAGCGGAAATGGCGGCAAGACCTTACGCCGTTGGGCCGCAAACCTCGGGGATTGGACGGTTGAGATCGCGCTCGCATGGCCCCACCGAGCGCCCGTAATTTTTCCATTGACAGCGTGAACCGCGTTCGGCTTGTGTGCAGGGTGTGTGCAATGGGCGTGCAACGGGTTTGTGCCATCGGGTGGGACCGGGCTAGTGTGGGCGTATGTCTGAGACACCAGGGCCGCGCGTGCTGCCCACATTGCTGAACGTCTTCTTTTATGGCTTCCGCGCCACGCGCGGCCATGGCCGTATGCTGATGGCTGTGGCCTTGCTGTTTGGCTTGCTTGGCGCTGGGCTTGGCCCTGGGCTTGCGACGGCCGCCGTTGATTTCACCCGAGCCTTTGACGCTTACCAGGCGTTGGGGACGCCAAGCGAGATCACCCCGGAGGTCGAGCGTTTACGCAACGCGATCTTTGGCTCCGCAGGGCGGGTGCTGGCCTATTTTCTGCTGTTTGCATTCGCGTCAGTCCTCGCCCAGGCCGCGATTTTACGCGCGCTTGTGCGTGACACGTCCCAAGGAGGGGTGTTCGGCCTTTGGCTTGGTCGTGATGAGTGGTTGGTCGGCTGTGTCAGTGTGATTGTGTTCGGCATCACGCTGGGCGCCCAATTGGTGGTCGAGCAGTTGGCCTTCTTGCTTATGCAGGCTGGGCTTGGCCAACTCGTCGCCTTGATTGGTTTGGTGGCGCTCATTTGGTTGCAGGCGCGTCTGGCCCCCGCGGCCGCTGTCTCTGTGGGAGAAAACCGTGTAGCCATCCGCGAGGCGTGGCGGCTGACCGATGGCCGGGTGTTTCCCTTGTTTGCGATGCTGCTGGTCAACCTCGCAGTGTTCTATCTGGGATTTGTGCTGCTTGCGGCGGTCCTTAACGGCATCACCCCCAACCCATCGAGCGACGATGCTGGGGTGGTGATTGAGTCCCTGACCAACCCGTTGGCGAGATTGCAGTTCGCCTTGCTTGCCGCTTACGTGCCTGTCGGCATGTTGGGCGTCTTCGGCGTTGGGGCGTATGCCTACCGCGAATGGGGCGCTGCGTTGGGACTCAACGGCGCCTACCCGCCGTGGTCGGACACCAATCCACGGGATCCATGATGGACAGCGCCCCCAGTGCACCCACCGCCCAGACCGAGGAGGCGACTGCGCCAGCTGGCGATGACGGTCCGCTCTCGTTGATGCAGATCCTCGAAATTCTGGAGCATCAAGCCCAGATCGGCGGCAAGCTCACGGTCGAGGAAATCGTCAACGCCTTCAAGACGCGGGTCTATGGCCCGCTCTTGTTCGCTCCTGCGTTGATTGGCGTGTTGCCGGTGATCGGAGCGCTGCCCGGCGTCTCAATGGGCGTGGCCGCTTTGATCACCTTCATCGCCTTGCAGTTGGCGCTCGGCCTGCCCAGGCCATGGCTGCCACGATTTTTGATGCGCGTTTCGCTGCCCGGTGAGGCGACGGTGAAGGCGCTGCGCAGTTGCCACCCCGCCGCGCGGCGCATGGAGCGATGGTTCAAGCCGCGCCTTGTGTTCTTGACCCGCCCGCCATGGCGTTACGTCACCGGTGTGGCCGCGCTGTGTTTGGGCCTCATGGCCTGCGTGGGCGCGCTCGTCCCCGGACTGATCGTACCGCCGCTTTTGGTGATCATGGTGCTGGCGCTGGGCATGGCGGCCGACGATGGCTTGGTGTTGTTGATCGCGTTCGCCTTGATGGGCGTTGCTGCTGGCGCGATGTGGTGGCTGTACCAAAACGTGGCGTTGATCTTGAACTGGTTTGGCGCGCTGTTCGATTGGCGCATCTTCAGTTAGGCGCCGCAGACCTCAGCTGGCCTTAGCCGTGGTTTTCGTTTTGCGCCGTGTTGGGCGCGCCGCGCTGGGCGCTGGCTTGGTTTTCAGCATCGTCGCCAGGTAGCGCCCCGTCCAACTCGCCTTGACCTTCGCGACGTGTTCAGGCGCGCCGGCCGCCACCAAAGTCCCGCCGCCGTCACCGCCCTCAGGACCAAGATCAAGGATCCAATCGGCGGTCTTGATCACATCAAGGTTGTGCTCGATCACCACCATGGTGTTGCCCTGGTCCACCAAGGTGTGCAGCACCTCCAACAGCTTGCGCACGTCTTCAAAGTGCAGGCCCGTGGTCGGTTCATCCAGAATGTACAGCGTGCGGCCCGTGGCGCGTTTGGACAGCTCCTTAGCAAGCTTCACTCTCTGCGCTTCGCCCCCCGAAAGCGTGGTCGCCTGTTGCCCGATCTTGATGTAGCCCAACCCGACGCGCTGCAGGGTTTCAAGCTTGTCGCGAATGGATGGCACGGCGCTGAAAAACTCCACGCCGTCATCGACGGTCATGTCCAACACATCAGCGATCGACCGCCCCTTATAGCGCACCTCCAGGGTTTCCCGGTTGTAGCGCGCCCCGCCGCACGTCTCGCACTCCACATAAACGTCGGGCAGGAAGTGCATTTCAATCTTGGTCACGCCATCGCCCTGGCAGGTCTCACAGCGCCCGCCTTTGACGTTGAAAGAAAAACGCCCTGGCTTGTAGCCGCGCGCTTTGGCTTCGGGCAGACCGGCGAACCAGTCCCGTATCGGGGTGAGGGCGCCGGTATAGGTGGCCGGGTTGGAGCGCGGTGTGCGCCCGATGGGGCTTTGGTCAATATCGATGACCTTGTCGAGGTGCTCGAGCCCCTCAATGGCCTCGTGCGGCGCAGGGGCGGCCGAAGCGCCATTGAGTTTGCGCGCTGCAGCCTTGTACAGCGTTTCAACAGTGAAGGTCGATTTGCCGCCGCCCGAGACGCCGGTGATGCACACAAACAAGCCCAGCGGGATGTCGCCGGTCACACCCTTCAGATTGTTGCCGCGCGCGCCCACCACAGTGACGGCTTTACCTTGGGGTGTGCGCCGAGGGCTGGGAATCGCGATCTCGCGACGGCCCGAAAGGTACGCGCCGGTGATGCTCTCTTCATCGAGCTTGATGGCGATCGGCGGGCCGTTGGCGACAATGGCGCCGCCATGCACCCCAGCGCCCGGCCCCATGTCCACGACATGATCCGCGGTCAGGATCGCTTCCTCGTCGTGCTCGACCACCAGCACCGTGTTGCCTAAGTCACGGAGGTTTTTGAGCGTTTCCAGCAAGCGCGCATTGTCGCGCTGATGCAAACCGATCGACGGTTCGTCGAGCACGTACAACACGCCCGTGAGGCCCGAACCGATCTGGCTCGCAAGCCGAATGCGTTGGCTCTCGCCGCCCGACAACGTTCCCGACGAGCGCGACAACGTCAGATACGACAGGCCGACATCATTCAAAAAGGCCAAGCGATCCCGGATTTCTTTCAGGATGCGCGCGGCGATCTCCTGTTGCTTAGGCGTAAGGCTGTCCTCGAGCGCGCCAAACCACGCCGCCGCCTCTTGGATCGACAGCGCCGCAGCGTCTGCAATATCGAAGTCGGCTAGCTTCACTGACAACGCCTCGGGTTTCAGGCGTTTACCGCCGCACGTCGAACAGGGTTTGGCGCTTTGGAAGCGTGCGAGATCCTCGCGCACCCACGCCGAGTCCGTCTCGCGAAACCGTCGCGCCATGTTGGGAATGACGCCCTCAAACGGTTTGGTCACGTGGTAGCTGCGCACGCCGTCGTCATACTTGAAGGCGACCTCATCGCCGCCGGTGCCGTACAAAATGATGTCGCGCACCCGACTGGGCAGGCGACGCCACGCCGTGGTGAGCTTGAAGTCATAATGCTCAGCCAGCGCCATAAGCGTTTGCCGATAGTAGGGCGATTGCCCCTTGGCCCATGGCGCAAGAGCCTTGTTTTGCAGGCTCAATGTCGGGTCGGGGACCACCAATGCGGGATCAAAGGTCAGTTCTTCGCCAAGGCCGTCGCAGGCCGGACACGCGCCCTGAGGCGAGTTGAACGAAAACAATCGAGGCTCGATCTCGGGCAAGGTGAACCCCGAAACCGGGCACGCGTAACGCTGGGAGAACGTGATCCGCTCGCCCGCTTCACCCTGATCAGAACCGCCGGCGAACTCGGCCACGGCAATGCCGTCGGCCAGGCGCAGCGCCGTCTCCAAACTGTCCGCAAGTCGGGTTTCCAGCCCCGCCTTCACCACAATCCGGTCGACCACGATGTCGATGTCGTGCTTGCGTTTTTTGTCGAGGGCAGGCGGGTCTTCGAGTTCCACAAAGGCGCCGTCGATCTTCGCGCGTTGGAAGCCTTGGGCGAGGAAGCTAGCGAGGTCCTTGCGGTACTCTCCTTTGCGCCCGCGCACAAACGGCGCGAGCAGATAGAGCCGCGCGCCTTCGGGCAGGGCCATGATCCGATCGACCATCTGCGAGACCGTCTGGCTCTCGATCGGCAGGCCGGTGGCGGGCGAATAGGGCGTCCCAACCCGCGCCCACAACAAGCGCATATAG
>CAZADA010000087.1:0-11929 GCA_964483775.1 uncultured Caulobacterales bacterium | reverse complement strand
GGCGAAACACCCATCGCCTCAGCATTGCGCAACTGGTATTTGATCAGCACGGCCGCATACAACAGATAGGGCCCCGTCTTGCCTTCGAAACTCACAAATCGGTCCAAATCAAAGACGTAATTGGTCGTACGCACATTATGAAGGTCGGAGAATCGCAGCGCCGCCCGAGCCACCAGCCGTGCAACGCCCGCCCGCTCGTCCTCATCAAGCTCGCTGGCCAAACCGGCCTCATCCATACGGGCGCGCGCCCGGGCTTGGGCTTCCACAATCAAATCAGAGAGGCGAAACGTCCCTCCTTCGCGCGTGCGCAAACGTTTGCCGTCGGGCCCATTCACGGTCCCAAACTTGATGTGCTCCAGTTGGCCCTCAGTCAGCCAACCCACGTGAGCCGCCGCCCGGAACACCTGCTCAAAATGGTCAGACTGTCCAAGATCAACCACATAGAGAATGTGATCGGGTTGCAGATCCTGAACGCGGTCCAAGATCGTCGCCAAATCGGTGGTCGCATACAGCGCCGAGCCTTCGGACGTGACCAAGATCAACGGCGCCAGCTCTTTCTTGTCCCCCTCGCGCGCCACGCGCACGATCTGGGCGCCGTCGCTCATTTCGACCAGGCCGGCTTGGGTAAAGGCCTCAAGCACATCCGGCACCAGCGCATCGACGTCGCTCTCCCCCTTCCAGAGATCGAACTGCACATCAAGCTCAGCGTAATCGCGCTTCAAACCCGCAACGGACACCGCGATGAAATGAGCCAGCAACGCTCGGTAGCCCGCGCGTCCGGCCTGCAGCGCCGCGGTCGCCTGGCGGGAGCGCTGCAACCGTTCGGGATCGGCTTTGGCTTTGGCCGACGCCAAGGGATAAAGCCGCGCCAAATCCTCAAGCAAGACAGGTGGTTCGTCTGGGTACGGCCCCGTGATGGCGGCATCAAAGTAAACGAGGTCGGGCTGTTCTTCGGCCAGTTCGGTGATCAAATGCCCCATCTGGAGGCCCCAATCACCCAGATGCACATCACTGGTGACATGATCCCCGCGAAACCGGAACAAGCGCTGCAATGTGTCGCCAATGACGGCCGAGCGCAAATGCCCCACATGCATGGGCTTAGCCACGTTCGGACCGCCAAAATCAATCACAACCCGTTGGGGCGCGCCGACCGTTCGCGCGCCGGCGCGCTGGTCATCCGCCAACGCCGCCGCCCGGTCCGATAAGGCCGCATCGCCGGGATGGATGTTGATGAAACCCGGGCCGGCAATGGAGAAACTCGCCAAATCGTGGGTCTTCGGATCGAGGGCTTCGATCACGCTTTGGGCGATGTCCCGGGGCGGTTTCCCCAAGGCTTTAGCGGCGGCCATCGCACCATTGCACTGAAATGGCGCCCGGTCCGAACGAACCACACGCCCCAGTTCGGCACGGGCGCCGACCGCCACAAACGCCGATCCCAACGCAGAACCCAGGCGAGCCGCCAGACTGACATCGGCCCCAACAGCGGGCGCAGCTAAGGTGTCCGCCATGACGAGACCTATTGGCTGGCGGCCATCATCGTGAACCGTTTGCCCAGCCGGTTGAACTCCAACTGCTCCGGCGTCAACTCAAATCCCACAATGATCTCAAAGTTGTTGCCCGACACCGTGGAACTGGCCCGAGGAATCACAATCTCGTCGATCGTCTCTCGGACGAATGTGCGTTCTTCATCACGATCAAAGCGCACCTCGATCGGAAAGAACTCCTTATGGATGACCGACTGATTACGCCGCGTGACCGCCACCCAATAGGTGTAGGTGTGCTCGCGACCCGCAGCCGCCGGCCCGCGGCCAAAACCAAAATCGATCTCCAAATTCGCGCGAATGGGGTCATCGTCCCGATAGCGGCACAATGAACGCACCGATTGGATCTCGGCGGTAAAGCCGACATTGGAGATCACCTCGTCGGGACCTTCAAAATTCACCACGCGCACCGCGTCATAGAGCGCCAAAGCCTGCGGACAGGGTCCGGCGTTTTGGTCGCCTCGCGGGATCCGTGGTCCCCCACTTGGTGACTGGGCGAACGCCGAAGCCGACATCGACAACGTCGCAAGCACAACACCGATGACAGTAAGCACCCCACGCATGAGCGATGTCCTTTCGTCGGCAATAGGCCGAACACGGTGGTTCGTGTACCATAACAGTGGTAGCCGTGCTGCGCCGCACGCGCAACGATTCGGAGCCGACGCGACCGTGCAAAACTCCAGCCCAAAAGACCCTGCCCGCGCTATGACCACGACCGACCCAACATCCCGACCCGAATTGACGATCGTCCTTGCTGCGCCTCGAGGCTTTTGCGCTGGCGTCGACCGCGCCATTCAGATTGTCGAGCAGGCCTTGGACAAGTGGGGGCCGCCTGTCTATGTGCGCCACGAAATTGTTCACAACCGACACGTGGTTGATCGCTTGACCCAGATGGGCGCGGTGTTCGTGAAAGAACTGGATGAATGCCCCGATGACCGGCCCGTGATCTTCTCGGCCCATGGCGTGCCCAAAGCCGTGCCTGCCGAAGCCGAACGCCGCAACATGATCTATGTCGACGCCACCTGTCCTTTGGTGTCCAAGGTCCACATCGAAGCTGAGCGCCATCACCGCGCCGGCCGTCATATCATTTTGGTCGGACACGCTGGCCACCCTGAGGTGATCGGCACCATGGGGCAGCTGCCCGACGGCGCGGTCACATTGGTGGAATCTGTCGAAGACGTCGACGCCCTCAGCTTGGCCAAGGCAGATGCGCTGGCTTTTGTCACCCAAACCACGCTGTCAGTGGACGACACCGCCGAAATTGTGGAGGCGCTGAGGGCTCGGTTTCCCGCCATCGCCGCCCCCCACAAGGAAGACATTTGCTACGCCACAACCAATCGCCAGGAAGCGGTCAAAGCGATGGCCGCCGACTGTGACGTGGTCCTGGTGGTTGGAGCGCCAAACTCGTCAAACTCCCAACGGCTTGTCGAAGTGGCCAAACGCGCAGGCGCCACAAACGCTGAGCTGATCCAAACCGCCAGCGATGTCGCATGGGACACCATCGCGCCGCGCACACGGATCGGCCTGACGGCGGGCGCTTCGGCCCCCGAAGAACTCGTGCAAGGCGTCATCACAGCCGCGCGTTCCCACTTTACCGTCAGCGTCGAAGAGGTGGAAACCGCCCGCGAAGACGTCACGTTCAAACTGCCGCGCATCCTCATATCCCAAACCGAACCCGAAAGAGGGCCAGTGTGAACGCGCCCGCCGCCCCTCAACACACGCCGTCGGTTGACGCCTTCCTCGATGGCGTAGAGCCCGAGCGCAAACAACGCGAAGCCCATGAGCTCAACGCACTCTTCAAACGGGTGACGGGTTGGAAACCGCGAATGTGGGGCGCCGCTCTGGTCGGTTATGGCAGCTATCACTACAAATACGACTCAGGTCGCGAAGGCGACTCCTTAGCAACCGGCTTTTCACCTCGAAAGGCAAAGCACTCCCTCTACATCATGCCAGGCTACGCCGACTTCGGCCCCATTCTCGAGAGATTGGGCAAGCATACACTCGGCAAAGCCTGCCTCTATATCAACAGATTAGACGATATCGATATGACTGTGCTCGAGGAATTGATCCAAGCCGGCCTGAACAACTTAGCAAAACAGCATGAGATCACAGCAAGCTGACAACAGCGCACACCGTCAGCCGCCAAGCCAGCACCACAGCCCCACGCAGGCGTCGAACATCGTCTTCGCCGCCACCCAGACCAACACATCAAGCACAACACCCCCCCCTAGGATCGGCGCGCCGACCCAAAGCACGCCGAGGCCGACGGCCCGATAGGTGATCCGCGCCGCCGGTAAGGAATGGCCGTAGACGGTCTCAACACGCCGCCGCCATCGAAAGCGCATCACAGCCCTCAAAGTTCACAACTCACATCCGATTTGCACCTTCGCTTAACGCACCATCCCTTACTTCCCCGTTTGCATGAGCCCAACGCGTCACTCCGCGACCCCGTGGTCGGTCCTTTGGAACGCCACCGCACGTTCCAAATGGGACGCCGCGATGGTCAAAGCCGCCGCGCCCCTGCACCAAGACTGGGCCTATGGAGAGGCCATGGCCTCCCTGGGCGCCAAAGTGCTGCGCGCTGAAGTCAAAGACACCGATGGCCGCACCGCCGCCATGGCGCAGATCACTGCACGCTCCTTTGGCCTGTTGCGTTGGGCCGTGTGCACATGCGGTCCGGTTTGGACCAAACCGCTCACAGACGTCGAAAAGGCCAACATGATCCGCCAGGTGCGCGAACATTCACCGCTGGCGCGGCCTCGCGTGCTCGCGTTCACGCTCCCCGAGCCAAGCACCAGCACCACACCCAGTCGCGCCCGGCTGACCAAGATTGTGACCGGATTGAACACGGCGTCGATTGATCTGACACCGGCGCTGGACACGCTGCGCGCCCGCCTGCGCGGCAAATGGCGCAACCGCCTGCGCGCCGCCGAAAAGGCCTCCATCACCGTGAAACAACGCCCCGCCAAGGCGAAACACCTCGATTGGTTGACCGCCACCGAACAGCGCCAACAGGCCGACCGCGGCTATGCCGGTTTGCCGCCCGCCTTCACCACCGCCTTCCTCAACAGCGCCGGGCGCAAGGGCGTGTGCCTTTGGAACGCGGAAATCGGCGGGCAGACGGTCGCCGCCATGATGTTCCTGCGCCATGGCGATGCTGCGACCTACCACGTCGGCTGGACGAGCCCGGAAGCCCGGCGCGTCAGCGCCCACAATCTGCTGTTATGGCGCGCGATGTCCGAACTCAAGGTCAGCGGCGTCAACCGGCTCGACCTCGGTCCGATCGATACCGAGCACGCCACCGGCCTTGCGCGCTTCAAGCTCGGCGCCGGCGCCAACGTCACGACGCTCGCCGGCACGTTCATCTAGTTCCCCGCGCGGCTTGACACCGCAGCACGCACCAGCGCTTGGTTCCCGTCAAGGAGCCGACCATGGACGCTGGCATTATTGAAATCCACACCGACGGCGCGTGTTCGGGGAACCCAGGCCCCGGCGGTTGGGGAGCGGTGCTGCGCGCGGGGGAACTCGTGAAGGAAATCAAAGGCGGCGAAGCTGACACCACCAACAATCGCATGGAACTCACCGCCGCCATCGAAGCTTTGGCGGCGCTTAAGCGCCCATCTCGCGTCGTCCTGTACACCGATTCAACCTATGTTCGTCAAGGCATCACCGAGTGGATCCACGGCTGGAAGCGCAACAACTGGCGAACGTCAGCAAAGAAGCCGGTGAAAAACGAAGACCTCTGGCGTCGCCTCGACGCATTGAGCGCTGAACACGATATCGATTGGCGCTGGGTGAAAGGTCATGCCGGCGACCCTGGCAATGAACGCGCCGACGCGCTCGCCAATGAAGGTATGAACGCCGTACGTTCGGTCGCTTAACGTCGGACGCGGACCTCAAGCGTCGCCCCATCCACCCCCAACACATCGACCCAGTCGCCCGCGCCCGGCGCATCATCGCCCAACACGGTGGCCGGCCACTGAGTGCCGGCGACTTCGACGCGTCCCGCACCACCGGAAAACGCGACCACCACGCGAGCACGTTCGCCAATAAGCTGGTCGGCGCGTGAGCTCAGATGGGGTCGGTCCGAAGCCAACCAACGCGGCCGGATGAACCGCTCCCCCGATAACGAAAGCACCAGCAGCAGTATGGCGAACACCAAGAACTGCGCCTGCCATGGCAGCGGGCCCGGTCCAAGCACCGCCAATCCCACCAGAACGGCTGCTGCGGCGGGCCACAACAACACCAAACTGCCCGTAATCAGCTCAATGCCAATGAGAACGGCGGCCAACACAAACCAGTGCCAAAACGTCAAGCCTTCAAGAAATCCGATGACGACGTCCACACCCATGCTCCCGCTGCGCGTCGCCCAGGCAACGCTGCTGAGGGTTAGACGGTACCAGCGCCCTTACGCGCCGCGCCAGCCCTATGCGAGGCCGCGCGCACGATTTCGCCAACGCCCCCTAGGGTCTCCGCCAAACTGGTCAGCTCCGCCGGCAGGATCAACGTCTTTTGTTGGTCGGATGAAGCCAGCTTTTCAAACGCTTCGATGTAGCGCTGCCCAAGGAAATAGTTCACGGCCGCCACATCGCCCGCCGCGATCGACTCGCTGACCATACGGGTGGCTTCGGCTTCGGCTTGGGCCGCGCGCTCACGGGCTTCCGCGTCAAGAAAGGCAGCCTCACGCCGGCCTTCCGCTTCGCGGATCGCGGCTTCCTTTTCACCTTCCGCCTTCAAGATGGCGGAGCTTTTCTGACCTTCGGCCGTGAGGATTTCAGCGCGCTTTTCCCGTTCAGCCTTCATTTGGCGCGCCATGGCCTCGGTGATGTCCGCCGGCGGCGCCAGATCCTTGATCTCAATCCGCGTCACCTTCACGCCCCAAGGATTGGTCGCCTGATCGATGACGGACAAAAGTCGTGCATTGATGTCGTCCCGCTTCGACAGCACTTCATCAAGGTCCATCGACCCGACAACCGTACGAACATTGGTCAATGACAGATTAACGATCGCGTGCTCGAGGTTGTTAACTTCATAAGCTGCCTTAGCAGCGTCCATGATTTGGATAAACACCACTGCATCGGTGGTCACCATGGCATTATCTTTGGTGATCACCTCTTGGTTGGGGACATCCAGCACGGATTCCATCATATTGAGGCGTTTTCCGACCTGATCGATCACCGGAATGATGAAACCAATCCCTGGCATCAGGGTTTGCCGATAACGCCCAAACCGCTCGATCGTGTATTGATAGCCCTGGGGGACAATCTTGATAGAGTTGAATCCAACAAGCACGGCCAACAAGACCAGTGCGCCTAAAACAACAAGTCCTTGGAATTCCATAATCACCGCCTCTTATCGCCGACTTCTCGCTCTACGACACAATGTCTTACCAGGCGATTTCCATGTGCGGCGACACCAGAATGCAGTAGCGCCCCGTGCGATGAACGAATTCGCATAGCCCCCTTGTACTCGCCAGCCCGGGCCCCGACACTACCCCTATGGCGTCGTCATCTCATTCCGCTTCGGGCCTGCGCGGGCACTTGCTCATCGCGACCCCTTCGATAGAAGACCCCCGCTTCGACCGTTCAGTGGTGTATGTGTGCACCCACTCGGCTGACGCGGCGATGGGTCTGGTCATCAACAAGCCCTATGGCGACCTGCGCCTGCGCGACCTTCTCAGCCAACTGGACATCGAAGAATCCGACAATGCCCGTGACCAGCCGGTGTTGTTCGGCGGCCCGCTCGACAGCGATCGCGGCTTTGTTTTGCACTCTGACGACTATGACGCGGGCGATTCCACAATGGCCATCGCCGATGGCATCGGCTTAACCGCGACCAAGGACGTGCTTGAGGCCATGACCACGACCGGGCCGCCCAGCCGAGCCGTCTTGGCTTTGGGTTATGCCGGATGGGGCGCGGGCCAACTTGAACATGAGGTCCAGAACAATGCCTGGCTGACATGCCTTGCGAACGCAGACCTGGTGTTCGATGGCGACCTTGAAGCCAAATGGTCATCCGCGCTCATGTCGATGGGCGTCTCTCCGGCCAAACTCTCCTCGCTCTCCGGCGAAGCTTAGCGTCCATCACGTGATGCGACGTCATGCATCGCGCACAACCCCGCCCCAGCCAGGATCCAACTCATCAGCGAGCAGGGCATGCAAGACGTGATCGCGCCAAACCCCATTGATCTTCAGGTACGACCGCGCCACGCCTTCTTCGCGAAACCCAAGGCTCAGCAACAGTGAGCGCGATGGCGTGTTGCTGGGAATGCACGCCGCCTCCAACCGGTGCAGCCCCAGATCCCCGAAAGCATGCACCGACAGCGCTTTGACCGCAGCGCGCATATAGCCGCGTCGCCGGTGCGGCAGTCCCGCCCAGTATCCAATCGAAGCCGACTGGCACACACCGCGGCGAATGTTATTGACATTACACCCGCCGACCAGCGCCCCATCGCTCGTGCGGAACACCAGGAACGGCGCCGACACGCCGAACCGTTCCTCATAGTCATAACGCCGCAAGCGTCGACGAAACCCGGGTCGCGTCAGCTCATCAGGCGCCCAGCTCGGCTCCCATGGCGTCAAAAACGCCCGGCTTACACGGCGCAGCTCGGCCCATTCTGGATAATCGCTCAGTCGCGGGCGGCGCAGGAACACCCCTGCACCGACGACGCGCCCATCCGACTGCGTTCCCGCCTGGATGCCTATGACCGCCATGCCGCGCCTCACGTGTCTCAAACCACATGCTGCCGCTGAGTCACGCGCTTCGCAAGCGCTTGCTCCAAGCTGTTTCAGCCCGACGCGGCGCCCCGGCGATGCGCGCGCCACGCCGACCATTGATAGGCCGCGTAAACGCCCACCAAAACCGTTGCGAGCGCAAACCAGGTGAGCGCGTATTCCAGGTGGCGGTTGGGGATATCGCTCAGCTTGGGAACCGACGCCGTAAGCACCGGAGGTCCCGCCGCCGGCGACGCCACAGCGGCATCAAACGGCGCCAGAGGAACCTCACCGAACGCGCCAACCCCGCGGGCCCATTCCGCCATCGCCATCCGATCCCAACGGTAGAACACGCCGCGATCGAGGTCAGGATCGGGAATCAAAGCGTCAGCCAGCCAACCGGGCCGGGCCTCAGGCCTGACCAGCACCAGCACGCTCTGCCTGGCCGACAGCTCACCCTCGCCCACAGGCGCAGGCGCCAGCTCATCCTGCGCCGTCGCAAAGAAGCCGCGCTCGACAAAAAGCAGCTGGTTATCGGCCGTCACAAAGGGCGTGATGATCCGCCAACCCGATCGCCCATCTTGGGTGGCGGGCATGTGCATCTGAGCAACGTGCGCAAACCGACCCGAGACCGACACCGGTGCGAACCGTAAGTCCTCACCGTTGCGCGCGCGCGCCAGCGCCTCGTCAAATCCAATGGGCTCAGCCTCGCGCCGCGCCTCCAAATCAGCCAGCAACGCCGTCTTCCACTCAAGGCGCTGCAGTTGCCACACCCCCAGGCTGATCAACAACGCCAACGCAGGCGCCAACGCCGCGGTCATGCCCAGCGGCAACCGAAAGCGCGACGCCGCCACCGGAGGATCGGCGTCAGTCGTCATCGAGCCGCGCCTCATGGGCGTCGTGCGCATATTGCAAGGCGAACAACGTCGCTTTGAACGGTCGCAACAAGGCCAATGGCAGCGCCACAGCGACCGGCGCCCAAATCAGCATTTGAAGATACGCTGGCGGATCAAAGGCGATCTGGACCGCCAACGCCGGGATCACGACGAGAAACCCCGCGACCATCATCACAAACACAGCCGGCCCGTCACCGGTATCGGCCTCAGAAAACGAGAGGCCGCACACCGAGCACCGCTCGCGAATGGTGAGAAACCCAAGAAACAGGGCGCCCTTGCCACAGCGCGGACACCGGGAGCGCAAACCAGCCATCAAGGGGCTCACCGGCGCCCCTCCATGTCCCCCATCGCCAGGCTGGTCAGCCAGCACCGGCTCGACCCACCGCAGGGACCACATAGACAAAGGCGAACAGGAACAACCAGACCACGTCGACAAAGTGCCAGTACCAAGCCGCCGCATCGAGTGCGAACGGACGCTCGCGCGGCAAATCCCCGCGCATCAGCAAGAACAAGCACACGGCCAGGAAAATCGTCCCGACGATCACGTGGAACCCGTGAAAGCCCGTCGCCATGAAGAAAGCAGCTCCGTAAAGATCCGCCCCCTCGCCGCCAAACGCAAACTGGGCGTGGGTGTATTCATAGGCTTGCACGGCGGTGAACAACGCCCCCAGCACCACCGTGAGCAACAAGCCCAGCTTAGCCTCGCCCATCTTGCCATGTTGGTGCGCATGGTGCGCCCAGGTCACAGTCGTCCCCGACGTCAGCAAAATCAGGGTGTTGAGCAACGGCAAATGGTAGGGATCAAGCACCTCAGTGCCCACGACCGGCCAGTCGCTCCACACCCCAGCGTCATCGATCAGGCCATATTGGGCGATCCATCCCTCCGCGACGCGCACATCGTGGTACAACGCCCCTTCGAAGAAGATCCAGAACCACGCCACAAAGAACATCACTTCAGAAGCGATGAACAAAATCATGCCGTAACGCAGGCCAAGCTGGACAACCGGCGTGTGACGGCCCAAGCGCGCCTCTTTGACCATGTCGCCCCACCAGGCGATCATGGTCCAAATGACCAGGCCCAAGCCGAGCAACATGATCCACGGCGAGCCCTTGCCGAGGAAGCCCCACCAAACGTTTGCCCGGTTGTAATCGGCCAGCACCGCATCAACATCACCCTGAAAATCGGGCGAAGCGGCCAAGGCGTCGCGAACGGCTTGCGCGCCGGCGGCGCGGGCGAGTTCGGCGGCCTCAGGCGTAAGCGGCGGAACAATCAGTGTGAGCGGGTCAGTCGCCAACCCGGCCATGAACACCACGGCCCCGACGGCCAGAACGAACGCGCCAAGCGATCCAACGAACGGCCAAGGGCTCGGCTCGACAAGATGATAATCGTGTTTAACGGCTGCGCCAGCCATGACGCCCTCCTCGCCCCTGAAGCTTCAGTATGGTTTGCAGGCCCACGCCCACAGTCTGATCAGTCAGCCCAAACGCCTACACCGCCATCCGCTCCTCGCTCAAGCCTCACGGTGTGCGCACAGTGTCGCGTTAGGCCGGGTCCTCGCCTTCGAAAAAGGTGTACGAAAGTGTGATCTCGCGCACATCGTCCATACGCGACTGCTCATCCATGCGAGGGTCGACAAAGAAGATCACAGGCATTTTGACCGTTTCGCCAGGCATATACGTCTGCGGCGCAAAGCAAAAGCACTCCAGCTTCTGGAAGTACAAGCCGGCCTTATACGGCGCGACATTGTAGTTGGCGACGGCCCTGATCGGCGCGTCAGAGGTGTTGGTCACCTCATAATAGGCGATGCCGTTTTGCCCAAGTTTCACGGTCAACGTGCGTTCGACCGGGCGAAAATCCATGGGCGCGCCAATGACGTTGGCGTCAAACCGCACAGTGACCTCACGGTCGAGCACAACATCCGCGCTTTCCGTCGCCCGCTGTGTGGTGCCGCCAAATCCCGTGACCCGGCAAAACGTCTCGTAAAGCGGCACAGCCGCGAAGGCGAGCCCCAACATGCCAAGTGACCCAAGCGCGGCGATGCCGGCCGTGCCCGCATTGCGGCGCGAAGACGCCGCCTGCTCTTGGCGGTGATCAGAGTTGGGCAAGGGCTTGCTCCTTCAAACGAACCAATGTCAGCACAAAGACCAACGCAATGAACCCGACCAAACACAGCGCAATAGCCAGACTGCGGGTGCGTCGTTTGCGCGCCGCTTCCCCCTTTGTGTCCATCTCATCAGCCCCGTCGAACTCGGACACGTGATCATGGGTCGGTGACGGCGTGCTCATCGTCCGCTCCCTAACACGTCAAGCACGGCGTAGCGCGACATCGACTCGCCCAGAACGAGGTGCTCGATCAACAAAACGGCAAACAACACAAAGATGTACAAGATGGAGCCCGCAAACATTCTGTAGCAGGCCGCATCGCCAACCGCATCACGCCGCCCCGTGTCGGGATCAAGCTCGCCGGCGCGCGACCGCAAAACCCGCCACGCCAAGGCGATCATGGCCAGACCGCCAATGACCGCAGCGACAGCGTATCCAACCCCAGCCGCTCCCAAATCGGCAGGGCTCACCCCAATCGGCGCCAACACCAGCGAGTAGACAAAGATCTGGCGCCGGGTCTCGCGCGCACCGTGAGTGACCGGCAGCATGGGCACCCCTGCGCGCGCATACTGCTCGGCGGTCACCAAGGACAACGCCCAGAAATGCGGCGGCGTCCACACAAAGATCAACAGGAACAGCGACCACGCCGCCGGCGACACTGAGCCTGTGGCCGCC
>CAZADA010000086.1:0-12054 GCA_964483775.1 uncultured Caulobacterales bacterium | reverse complement strand
GCCGCTGATCACCTGGCCGCTGATCGTCACCAAAGGCCCGAGCGACAAGCGCGAAGACAACTACAATCTTGGCATTTACCGCATGCAAAAGCTGGGCAAAGACCGCACCATCATGCGCTGGCTCAAGCACCGCGGCGGCGCCCAACACTACGCCCGCTGGAAAGCCGAAAAGCCCGAGCCCTTGCCGGCCGCCGCCGTGCTCGGCGCTGATCCGGGCACCATCCTCGCGGCCGTTACGCCGGTCCCCGATACGCTGTCGGAATATCAGTTCGCCGGCATTCTCCGCGGCAAGAAAGCCGAACTGGTCGACTGTAAGACCATCCCGCTCAAAGTGCCGGCCGAGGCCGAGATCGTGCTCGAAGGCCACGTGCTGCTGGATGAGTACGCCGACGAAGGTCCGTATGGGGACCACACCGGGTATTACAACCAGGTCGAGCGCTTCCCGGTGTTTCAGATCAGCGCCATCACCATGCGCAAGGATCCGATTTACCTAACCACGTTTACGGGTCGACCGCCGGATGAACCCTCCGTACTCGGCGAAGCGCTCAACGAGGTGTTCATCCCACTGTTGCAGCAACAATTTCCCGAGATCGTGGATTTCTGGTTGCCGCCTGAGGCGTGCTCATACCGCATCGCGGTGATCACCATGAAGAAGGCCTATGCTGGCCACGCCAAACGCGTGATGATGGGCGCGTGGAGCTATCTGCGCCAATTCATGTACACCAAATGGGTGATCGTGCTCGACGACGACATCAACGCCCGCGATTGGAAAGACGTCATGTGGGCCGTCAGCACACGGATGGATCCAGCTCGCGACATCACCCCCATCGAGAACACGCCCATCGATTATCTCGACTTCGCCTCGCCCGTCTCCGGCCTCGGCTCCAAAATCGGCCTGGACGCCACCAACAAATGGCCCGGCGAAACCAACCGCGAATGGGGCGAACTGCTCGGCATGGACCAAGACGTGGTGTCCAAGATCGACGCAATGTGGGCGGAATTGGGTTTGTGATTGCGACCACGCTCCGCGCTTGGTCAGCGTCGGGCGGGAACCCCTCCGGAAAACGCCGCAAACCGGAGCACCGCCGTCACGCGCCGTGTGTGACGTCTCGATAGCTGACCGCGCTCCACACCACCTGGCCGGACGGCGAATCGTACATCGCGATCCCGGGCTTGCCCTCATCGATCGTGTTCACGATCGGGCCAAGCGAAGCCGCACTATGATACCCACCCCCCAAAGGGTGTCCAACCTCACAAAACGTTCGTCTATCGCCACTGCGCACACCCGCGCCAACGCCTCACTGAGCGCCCGCCTCCACCACCTCTGACCCTAGCGATCGAATTCATAGTCAGCCACGACCCGGTGGGATCGCAGCGGACGAACGACATCAATGGCCGCCTGATAAAGCGGATGCTCTTTGTACTGCTGAAGCGCCGCATCGTCCTGGAACACGGCGTGAACCACAACGTCAATGTCGCGAGACAACGCGTCTCGCTTCAGATTTCGGGACACCTCAAAGTCCAGGACGCCGGGAATGTCGCCCAGGATCCTCAACCCCTCCACGATGACGTCGATGTCCTCACTCGATTTTGCACTGAACAAGACGATGTGACGGATCATGCGAACTGTTTCCTATACGCTGGCTGCGTACGCGCTGGCCGACTCCCGCCGTTCAACGCCCGCCCCACTCCACGATGTACACCCAATGTGGGGCGAGACACACCATCCGGCATGGACGACGTTGGAATCTGAACGCCGACCGGCCGTGAACCCAATGCCGAGCCCGCCCGGCAAGCTCATGAACCAAGGCTTAAGGCGTGCGCCCAGAACACTCCGACGATCACCGCCTCACGCGGTCGTGATCACCCCCCGCCTCGCTGCAGCGCACCACGCGCCCCACTTCCCTCAGCGGTTCGTCTAAACCCGTGTCGTCCGACACCAGGAGCGCCGCCATGACCGATCTCGCCCCCTTGTTCGTCCCACTTCAACTCGGAGCGGTCCACACGGCCAACCGGGTCTACATGGCGCCGTTGACGCGCAATCGCGCCCATCCCGACGGCACGCCCCACGAACTCGCCATTGAATACTACCGCCAACGCGCCTCGGCCGGCCTGATTTTCACCGAAGCCACACAAATCAGCGCCGAAGGCAAAGGCTACATCAACACCCCCGGCATCCATACCGACGCACACGTGGCGGGCTGGCGCGCCATTACTGACGCGGTGCACGAGGCTGGCGGCAAAATCGCGCTGCAGCTTTGGCATGTCGGGCGCATCAGCCACACCAGCCTGCAGCCCCATGGCCAAGCCCCCGTGGCGCCGTCCGCCGTCCGCGCCAAGTCCCAGACCTTCATTGACGGCATGGTGGATGTGTCCGAGCCGCGTGCGCTGCAAACCGACGAGATCCCGCGCATCATCAATGATTATCGCACCGCCGCCGAACACGCCAAAGAAGCGGGCTTTGATGCGGTCGAGGTGCACAGCGCCAATGGCTATCTGCTCGATCAATTCTTGCAGGACAACGCCAACCGCCGAACCGACAGCTATGGCGGCGACGCGGAGAACCGCGCGAAACTCACCCTCGAGGTCACCCAGGCCGTCGCCGAGGTTTGGGGCGCTGACCGCGTCGGCGTGCGCCTATCGCCCACCGGCGTGTTCAACGACATGGCCGATTCCAACCGCGAGGAGACCTTCTCCACCGTGATCAAGGGCTTGGACGCGTTGGGGCTCGCGTTTCTCCACGTGGTCGAGAGATTTCCCGGCATTGGCGCCATCGACGAGGACATCGCGCTCCAACAACGCCTGCGCACGCTTTGGAGCGGCAACTACATCGCCAACGGCGATTTCACCGGATCGACAGCGGCCAGCGCCATTGACCGCGGCTACGCCCAAGCCGTCACCTTCGGCCGGCCGTTCATCGCCAATCCCGATCTGCCCCAACGCATCAAGCAGGGCGCACCGTTGACCAAAGCCGATCACACCACGTTCTACGGAGGCGATGCTAAGGGATACACCGACTACCCAACCCTCCAAGCGCAATCAGCCTAAGCCCAAGCCCGCCCAATGACACGCGGTGTCGGGCGGGCGACCTTCAAATGGCCCCGGTCTTGCCTCTGGCAGGCCAAGAGGGTATCGCCCGCTGGACACGCGTGCGAGCCTGTGGCCCATTTGCGGGCCGAGTACGGAGGAATCCATGCGCATTTGCTTGGGCCTAACATTAAGTCTGTCGTTCGCGGCGCCTGCGGTGGCCGACAATCCCTTTATGCCGCTGACGGACGCTCAAGTGCGCCTCATCCAGCAAGCTGGGCAAGGCTGCGCCGAAGCGTATCAGGCTTTACAGCTCGACGATTTGAGCTTGGCGCAAGGGTGTTCATCACCATCCCTATCGTTGGAGATCGCCCGCCCCTTGATCGAAACCGGACGCATGAACGGCATGGTCCAGGCATGTGGCCATGAAGAGTGGGAAGAGCACGCCCACTTGGCGATGAGCTTTGCACGCGGTCGCCGTGGCGCCGAGGACAGCGCTTTGCACGCAACCTACAGCGCCGGCGTAATCCACGGATTTGTGTCAGTTCAAGACGGGCGCGCCGCCACGGCATGTGTCGACGGCGACGATTTCTCGCTGCACTTTTTTGGCAACATCATCCAACCTCTGCTGGATGATCAATAGCTTAACGGCTGGTCAACCACATACCGCGATCCGCGCTGCGCGGGCCAAGCGTCCAGGCTATACATAGGCATGACCATCAGCCTTTCGCTCGCCTCCGCCGGCGTGACCGCCGCCGCAGACCGTTTCGCCGATCGCAGCGTAGACATTGCGCAAGCCGGCGCCAATCTGGTCGACACCCCGCCAGCCCAGGGCGCAACCCTGCAAAGCGCCGTCGCGCCAGCCTCGTCCGGCCAAGAAGCCAACACAGACCTCTCACGCGCGATGCCTGGCCTGGTCGCCGACGCCGCGGGCGTGAAGGCCAACACCGCTGTGCTCGCCGCGCTTGATGAACAACAGGGCGCCGTGCTCGACATCCTCACTTGATCGCACCGCCAGGGCGTCGCTATATCCGCGATCTTGAACGAGAAAGGTCGTGCCATGTCTGACGCCGGCGACGCCAACCGCCAGCTGCTTCATCTCGTCATTGGCGGCGAGCTCACAGATCCGCGGAACACAACGTTCCGCGATTTGACCGCTGTGGATTTTGTCGGCGCGTTTCCCAGCTACGCCGCGGCGTATGACGCCTGGAAAGCCGCCGCCCAGCGCACCGTCGACAACGCGCACATGCGGTATTTCATCATTCACGCCCACCGGCTGTTGGATCCTGAAACCGACACGAGCGCCGCGACGTGACCGCCGCCAGCCTCGCCGGCCAAGCGCCGAGCGAGGCCTCCCGCACGCTGATTGTTCGGCTCTGGCGCGGCTGGACCCGCCAGCACTGGCGCGCCATCGGCTTGGCCATACTGACCATGCTGGCGGTCTCAGCGAGCACCGCCGCCTACCCCCTCATTGTGCGTTGGATCGTCGAGCTGATCGAGGCGGGAAACGCCGCCGGCTTGCGGTGGGCCGCGCCCGTAGCGCTCGCCATCACCGTCGTGAGCGGAACGGCGCTCTATTTGCAAACCGTGGCCACCCAACGCATCGGCCTGTTGGTCATCCGCCAGTTGCAAACCGATACGTTCGCCCATGTGATGCGCGCCGACTACGCCGCCATCGCCGCAGAACCGCCCGGCCAACTCATTTCCCGTTTCATCAGCGACGCCGAAAAGGTGCGCGAGGTCTCCACCCGCGCTGCGACCAACATTTTGCGTGATGGTTTGACCGTGATCGGCGTCATCGCCGTCATGCTCTATCTTGATTGGTTGATGACGCTGTTGGTGCTGGTGTTGTACCCGCTAGCGTTTCAGCCCATCGTGACGGTGGGCAAGCGCCTGCGCAAACGCGCCAACCAATCGCAACAACAAATGGGCGACCTCACCGCCTTCTTGGACGAGATGTTCGCCGGTTCGCGCCTGGTGAAGACGTACGGCCTGGAGACCTACGCCCGCAACCGATCTAGGGATGAGTTTTCCCGCCGCTACACCTTGTCGATGGCCGTGACGAAAGCGAGAGCCGCGGTCGAGCCGATCATGGAAATCGCCGGCGGGGCGGCGTTGGGCGGCATCATCGTCTTCACGGCTTGGCGCGTAGGTCAAGGCGGAATGTCGGTCAGTGACTTGATCGCCTTCATCACCGCCCTGGCGGTCCTGGTGCCCCGCGCGCGCGCCATCGGGACGCTCGCCGCCGCGGTCCAAGAAGGCTTGGCCGCCTTAGCCCGCGTGTTCGCGGTGCTCGACTATGAACCAAAAATCACCAACCAGCCCGGCGCACGCCCCCTCACAGTCGAGCGCGGTCGCGTTGCGTTTGAGAACGTGACCTTCGCCTATCCCGGCGGTGAGGACGACGTGTTAAGCCAGGTCTCCTTCACCCTTGAACCTGGCCGAACCACGGCGCTGGTTGGCCCGTCGGGCGCTGGCAAATCGACCATCCTCAATCTCATTCCCCGCTTGTACGATCCCACGGGCGGCGTGGTGCGCATCGACGACCAGGACATCGCCGCCGCCGACCTCGCCAGCGTACGCGCCGCCATTTCTCTTGTGTCCCAAGACGCGGTTTTGTTTGACGACACCATCGCCGCCAACATCGCGTTCGGCCGCGACGGGGCGGGCCAAGACGAGATCCGCGCCGCCGCCGAGGCCGCCGCCGCCCTCGACTTCATTGATGAGCTGCCCGATGGCCTGGCGACCCGGGTCGGTCCGCGCGGCAACACGCTGTCGGGCGGCCAGCGCCAACGCATCGCCCTCGCCCGCGCGTTTTTGCGCGACGCTCCGATCTTGCTGTTGGACGAAGCCACCAGTGCGCTCGATGCTGAGTCCGAGGCGCGGGTGCAAGCCGCCCTTGCGCGCCTGTCCAAAGGCCGCACGACCCTCGTTATTGCTCACCGCCTCTCCACCGTCCGCGAAGCCGACACGATCCACGTGCTTGAGGCTGGCCGCCTCATCGAAAGCGGCTCCGACGCCGAGCTGAAAGACAAGCCGGGCGGCCTTTACGCGCGGCTGCGCGCCCTTCAATTCGCCGCAGAATAGCCGTTGCGCAGACCGCGCGCCCATCCAACAGCCTTTGGCGCTGGCGATTGCAGCTCAATCCGCTTAGCATTTCCAACCATGAGAGGGGCCCTGCCAGTTTGGCGCGCAATCGTGTCCGCGCTGGTCACGCTTGCGCTGACCATATCGCTGTCGCAAACGGCAGGCGGCCACGCAGCCCATGGATCGCCGCAGGTCGACGCCGTCGCCGGCGCGCACGCATGGTGCGGCCCAACCGACCAAACCCAGCAGATCGCAGACCAACAAGCCAAGCTGCTGGCCCTGGTGGGTAAAGCGCCGCCCGACGAACCCGCGCCCGCCCCCACATCGCCCGAACATGACTGCCAAACCTGCCTGGTCTCCATGGCCAAGGCTTTGGGCCATCAGGCGCATCCTGAAACCATCGCTGACCAACCGCGCTCACAGGTCTGGCGCCCAGCCGCTGCTGAACAGGTTGGTCAACCCGCCGGTCCTCCGCTCGGAGGGCGTGCTCCACCTGTTTGATCGCAACGGACGCCACGTCCGCACGCCGACCAGCACGATCAAACACAGGACCACACACGATGACACGCCATCTGATGACCAGCGTTGCGGCGCTGAGCCTTGCGTTCGCCAGCACCCCCGCCTTTGCCCATCCCGACCATGATGATGATGACGATTTGCGCGCCGATGGTCACGCCCCCATCGGCGTGATGGGCGACCACCGCCACGAGGCTGGCGAGATCATGTTTTCCTACCGGTTTATGACCATGGAAATGGACGGCAACCGCGTGGGAACCGACGACATCTCCCCGCTCGAAATCGCGCAAACCGTGCCGAACATCTTCAACACCGAGTTGTCCATTCCCGGCCAACCCCCAACTTTGCGCGTCGTGCCGACCAACATGACCATGGACATGCACATGTTCGGCGCCATGTGGGCCCCGACCGACCGCGTCACGCTGATGGCGATGGTCAATTACATCGAAAAGGAGATGGACCACGTCACCTTCGCCGGCATGGTTCCCCCCAACGACCTGACCGAGGCCAACATCATCGGCGGCTTCACCACCGAGTCGAGTGGTTTCGGCGACACCAAAGTCAGCGCCCTCATCGGTCTCACAGAAGCTGGCTCAACCCAGTCTCACGTCTCGGTTGGCGTGTCCCTGCCGACCGGCTCGATCGATGAAGAAGACGACGTGCTCGCCCCCAACGGCATGAACCCGACCCTGCGTTTGCCGTATCCCATGCAGTTGGGTTCGGGCACCTTCGACCCGATGCTGGCCTACACCATCACCGGTCGCCGCGGCGAGTTCGGCTATGGCGCCCAAGCCAGCGCCACCTGGCGGCTTTACGACAATGACGAGGACTATCAACTGGGCGATGAGTACGCCGTCACGGCCTGGGCCTCTTACAGCCCCGCGCCTTGGGTCAGCGGCTCATTGCGCATCAACGCCATGAGCAAAGGCGAGATTGAAGGCCGCGATCCAAACATTGTGGCGCCGGTGCAAACCGCCAATCCCGACTTTCAAGGCGGCGATCGGGTGGATCTGCTGCTCGGTGTCAACCTGATCGGCCAATCCGGCGCGGTGCGCGGACATCGCCTGGCCATCGAAGGCGGCGTGCCGATTTACCAAGATCTCAATGGGCCGCAGCTGGAAACCGACTACGCCGTCACCGCCGGATGGCAGTATTCGTTCTAGCCAACACAGCGCGTCCTGCTTTGTCAAAGGCGGGACGCGCAACGTCTTCCGCCTCACAGGGCGTCACGTCAGAGAACCTGTCGGCTAGTCGTCGCGGTGGACGCGTTCGTTGCGTTCGTGGGCTTCTTGGGCTTCCAGCGACAAGGTCGCGGTGGGCCGCGCTTCCAGTCGCCCCACGCCAATCGGCTCGCCAGTCATTTCGCAATAGCCGTACTCACCGGTCTCAATCCGGCGCAGAGCGGCGTCGATCTTGGACACAAGCTTGCGTTGACGGTCCCGCGTGCGCAGCTCCAAGCGACGATCGGCCTCCGAATTGGCCCGGTCCACAATGTCGGCCTGGTCGATCTCATGGCCCTGCATGTTGTCGATCGTCAGCCGGCTAGCGGTGATGATGTCATCCTTCCACGCCAACAACTTACGCCGAAAATACGCAATCATCCGCGGATTCATGAACGGCTCGTCCGGCGTGGGCCGGTAGTCATCCGGAAAGTCGTCGTCGTAGGTTTCTGCGACGCTCATGACCGATCTCCTTCCTCCGCGGATCGAGAGGTGTGCTGATATATACTCGGCAACGCGGTCTCTGCAATCTGTGGGTAACGCTGCGACGCAACAGATGGATCCCCGGTAGGAGCCGCAACGTCCCCATCCTCGCGTTTGGCGAGCTCAACGGCGGCGCGCACAGCCACCTGGCGCACCAACCCATCAAGCGTGGAATCCCCGCTGTTAACGGGCCCCTGCTCAGCGATCTGACGCAGCTTGGAGACAGCCTGCGCCTCGCCCTGTCCGGCCAACACGCTCAGCTGCAGGGCGTCGAGCTGATCGAGCACAGCCAGGGCGTGGGCGCGGGCGCGTTCGCGCCGATCCCCGTCGCGCGCCTCGCCACCTCCCTGGAGCGCCAACACCGCATCCACCTGCGCAAGCGGCGCGATCTGCGGCGCTGGTCCCGTTTGCGCCGCCATGTCAGCCGACTGCGGCTCTGGCGACAGCGCAAAACTGGCCCCTTCCGCCCGCTTGGTGCGGCGGGCGGCGGCCAGGCGCTCAGTTTGCGCGGGTCGAGAGACGCCAGGAACGCTCATGTCACCTCCAAATCACACCTGCGATACGCCATCAGCGTTAAGACGCCTGAAAAAAGGTCGGTAAATTCGACCGATCGGCAAGGGTTACCCCCGATCACAGCCCTTCACAAACGCAAAGACTCTGCAAAATCAGATATATAGCGTGCGCACAAGCTGGCCCAAACTTCGCAAGTCCAATCCGCAACGCCTCGTGCGTCGGCAAAAGGACCTCCGCATGGCCACCGCGAATTCAAAAGTCTGGGCAGTGTTGCTCACCGGCCTCCTCGCCCTTCTCGGCGCGGTTGATACGGCTGGCGCCAACTCGCGGATCAAGGATTTGGCCACTGTGGAGGGCGTGCGCGACAACCCGCTCATGGGCTATGGCTTGGTCATCGGGCTCAACGGCACAGGCGACAGCGCCGGCGCCTCCCCGCAAATGCGCCAGACCATGGAGACCATCCTCGAACAGTTTGGCGTCAACACCCGCGATGACAACTTTGACCCCAACACGATCGCAGCCGTGATGATCACCGCCGATCTGCCGCCCTTCGCCATGGAAGGTTCGCGGATCGATGTCACTGTCTCAGCCATCGGCGACGCTAGCGATTTGTCGGGCGGGCAATTGTTGGTCAGCCCCCTTTATGGCGCCGATGGCGATGTCTACGCGATCGCCCAGGGCCCTGTGGCCGCCGGCGGCTTCAACGCCCAAGGCGATGCAGCCAGCTTCACACGCAACACCCCCACCGGCGGACGGATCGCCAACGGCGCGATTGTTGAGCGCGAAATCGGCTTTGATTTCGCAAGCCGCCAGACCGTGCGGCTGGCCCTTCACAATCCTGACTTCGCCACAGCCTCCTCCATGGCGGCGGCCATCAATCGCTTTTTGGGCGCGAACGCCGCGCGCGCTCTTAATCCAGCAACGGTCGCCATTACACGCCCTGCAGGTTTTCCCGGCGACATGGTGGCCATGATCACAGCGATCGAACAGATCACCATCGTCCCCGAACAACCCGCCAAGATCATCATCGATGACGCCAACGGCATTGTGGTGATGGGCGCTGACGTTCGCGTCTCCACCGTGGCGATCGCCCAGGGCGCCTTGTCAATCTCGGTGACCGAAGCGCCCGAAGTCTCACAGCCCGGCGCGTTCGCTCCTGAAGGTGCGCAGACCGCCGTCGTTCCGCGCACGGACATAAACATCGAAGAACAGATTGGCGGTCTCAGCGTCGTCGAAGGCGGCGTCCCCCTGTCCGAGTTGGTCGACGGATTGAACGCCCTAGGCGTCACGCCCCGCGATCTGATCAGCATTCTGCATGCGCTCAAGGCGGCCGGCGCCATCCAAGCCGAGATTGAGGTGATGTGATGACGGACACCTTACCCATCGCCACGCCGCTGGATGGCCCGGCCCTGAGCACCGCCAAAGGTCCCCATCTCAACGCCTCGACCGATGAAGCCGCCTGGCAGAGCGCGAAGGACTTTGAAGCGTTCTTTGTCACGCGCATGCTCGAAACCATGTTTGCCGAGATCAAGACCGAGGCTCCGTTTGGCGGCGGCTCGGGCGAGCGCGCTTTTCGCTCATTCCTGCACGAGGCGTACGCCGACTCGATCGTCGAACGCGGGGGGCTGGGTCTGGCCGACCATGTGTATGCCGAGCTCATCCGATATCAAACGTTGGCCGCGGGCGACCAGGCGTCGACACCGCAAGCGCGGCCAATACAGCCAGACAGCCCCCTCTCACTGGACGAGACAGCCTAATGGCTCTGGCTGCAAACGACCCCGCCGACCGTTGCGAGCAAATGATCACGCTGGTGGAGCGCCTCACCGGCCTGTTGGAGCACGAAACCGAACTCTATCGCGCCAAGAAGGTGTTGGAAGCCGGCGACCAACGCGAGGAAACCGCCGCTCTCGCCCAGGCGTATCGGCACGAATGTCGGCGCATCGCCGAACAGCCCTCTTTGCTCGACGGCGCGCCCCCAGAGCGCCGTGCGGTGTTGCGCGCGGGTGTCGAGCGCCTGACACAGGTCACCGAGCATCATCAAAGGGTCGTCAACGCGATGATGAGCCTCACCGAGGGCCTTGTGCGTTCGGTGGCCAACCATGTGGCGAACATGAGGTCTCAATCAACCGCCTATGGCGGCGACGCCACACAACAGGCCAGTGACGCCGGCCACGCCATCGCTTTGAATACAAAAGCATAATCGCACTGATATTCGCGCGCATCGCATCAAGCCACAACCGCGAATGCGGGCGCTGAAGGAATCGCGCGCTGATACATTTTGCGCCCCAGCGCAACCATCGCACGATCAAAAAGCAGTCATCCGACCACGTCTTCTGTGGACAACGCGCGCCACGTCGTACCGAAGACCATATGTCAAGCGTTGACGCAGCGCTTGTGTGCACCCAGCGCCGCGTCTCTGTAACGCCCCCTTGGGCGGGCCTTAGGGCTCGCCTCTTTTTTTTGGGACTGCCGGTATACGCATCCCGACGCAGAGCTCAAGGGCCCTTCGCAAGGCATCTGCAAAGAAATCCACAGCTCTCAAATCCATGCACTTTTATCCGTATAGGGACGAAAATGCGGCCATTTGAATTGGCTAAAGACCAGTCGAGAATGACGAAATACGAGCCAAGGCGGCTTCATAGGCCGCCAGCCGATTGGTCAAGAATTCAGGCACAGGTCCTCCTGTATTACCTCCAGAGTTTCCGCTCACCGCATCCTCCAACGCCGGATCGCGGGTCAAATCGCGATACGCGCGCTGCACCGTATTGAGCGCCCGATCCACCACAGATTGGGCCGACGCGGCGCCATCGTCGCTGGTGATGTCGAGCCCACTCGCCAGCTCCAAACTATAGCGCCTGGGCCCATCGCCATTGGGGTCTTCGCGCGCCACGTCGCCCGGCGCCACACCCAACGCGCTCAACAAATCGCGCCCTTGATCGCCGGCGATCAACTCAACGGTCTGCCCCTCGCGCGGAGAAATCCGCAGCACGCTCGCACCGCCCCGCAAGCTCGTGCCGGCGTCGCCCGCCACGCCCAGAGCCAAATCGACCTTAAACGCCACGTCTCGCAACGTATCGCCGGCCTCAAGGGTGATGCGTCGGCGCCCCCGCCCATCCACGCGCAGATCAAAAAAGTCACCGGTCTTGGCGGTCGTACGATCCTCAACCGACCGGCTATCGGCGAACGACAGCTGGCCCTGCGCCAGGCC
>CAZADA010000085.1:0-12168 GCA_964483775.1 uncultured Caulobacterales bacterium | reverse complement strand
CAGGCGCATCGATGGCCAGGGCGACAAAAAACAACAAGCCGCCGGCGTCGGCGGCGTCACCGAGCGTTTCCTCGATGCGCTGGAACAGCACGATGGAAGCGAACACAAACACGCCGGCCGAGAGGATCTGTAGGCCGAGGGCGAGAAAGATGTCGTGGAAGTTGCGAATGAAGCGCAGCGGCTCCTCGCCCGCCATCTGTTGAGGCGAGAGCTTTGTGTTCTTGGTCGCGGCGACATCGAGTTTCTCGCCGAGGAAGGATGTGAGGTTTTGCGCCGCCTCGGGCGACAGCACCCCAGCTTTGACGGCGGCTTCGATGTCGCTACGCGTCGCCATGGATCACCTCCAAGGTGAGTTCGTGGTTGGTGTAGACGCAGATGTCGGCTGCGATCGCCATAGCTTTGCGCGCGATGACCTCGGCGTCCTCTTCGGTGTCATACAGCGCCCGCGCTGCGGCCAGGGCGTAATTGCCGCCTGAGCCGATGGCCAGCACGCCATGTTCAGGTTCCAACACGTCGCCCACGCCGCTGATCATCAGCATGTCGCTGGTGTCGGCCACGATCAGCATGGCCTCCAGGCGGCGCAGATAACGATCGGTTCGCCAATCCTTTGTGAGCTCAACCGCCGCGCGGCGCAGTTGGCTGGGGTATTGGTCGAGCTTGGTCTCCAACCGCTCAAACAGCGTCAGCGCGTCGGCCGTGGCGCCGGCGAACCCGGTCAGCACGCCCGACTTTTCAAGGCGGCGGACTTTCTTTGCGGTGGTTTTCATGACGGTTGGGCCGACGGACACCTGTCCGTCTCCGACAAGGACGGTCTTGCCGCCTTTGCGCACGCCGAGGATCGTGGTGGCGCGCCAGCGGGCGTCATGGGGCCCAGCCAAGTTTGAAACGGAATCCGGGGCGGGGGCGATATGCCAGTTCTTATCGTTCATCGATAAGTGTTGTGCACGCACATGCGCGTGATCGCAAGCGGAGAATGGTCGCACTTCGTGCAGATCCGCGTTAGTGCTCGATCGTGGATGAGGCGACAGGGCGTGGGTTGGTCATGAATGGCGTTTGGGATCGTGGGTTTACGGCGCTGGTGCTGGGCTTTTTGGGCTTGATGCTGTTGTTGCCGTTTGGCGCGATGCTCAACGGCATGCTTGGGCTGGCTGATCCTGATCGAGTGGGCCAAGGCGCTTCGCCCGCGCTGATTTGGGGCTTGCGGGCTGGCGCGTTTGTGACTGCGAGCATGGCGGCGTTTGCGTCGTTGTCCTTTGGGTCGGGTGTGTGGGCGATGAGCCGCGGGCGCAAAGACGGGCGCGCGCCGGCTTTGGTGCTCGGCTTGGCGGGCGTTGTGATGATAGCGCTCTGGCCGGTCGCCGCGTCGGCGTGGCAGCTCACCTACTTTTTGCAGGCCTAAGCGTGCCGATTTACCGTTGTCTCGTGCTTGGTGAGAATTTTTTGCTGGAGATTGACGGCGAGCTCCAGCGCCTGGGCTTTCAAACCACGCGGTGGGTGGAGGCCGACGATCCCGAGGCGGCTGAGCTTGCGGTTTTGGATGTGTTGCGTCGCGAAGACGCCTTCAACCGGCCCGGGCCGGACTATGAGGGTCCCGCCGCCACGGTGTCGTTCGAGCAGATCGACGAGATCAGCGTAGAGGAGGTCGGTCGCATGCAGCCCCACGCTGGGTATACGTTCTTTGCGATGGATGAGACGTCATGACCCAGACTGTGGCGCTGATTGATTATGGCGCGGGCAATGTGCGGTCCATGTCCAATGCTCTGGCTGAGGCGGGTCGCCGGGCCGACCTTGGCGTGACGGTGCGCCTGACGTCTGATCCTGAGGTGATTGTGCAGGCCGACCGGGTGGTGCTGCCGGGGGTGGGCGCGTTCGGCGCGTGCCGGGCGGGGATTGATGCGGTCGAAGGGCTTTATGAGGCGCTCGATGACGTCGCGCACCGCCAGGCCAAGCCGTTTCTTGGCGTGTGTGTGGGCATGCAGCTGTTCGCCCAGCGCGGGTTGGAGCATGGCGTGCACGATGGCTTTGGCTGGATGCCGGGCGATGTGGTGCGGCTCACACCATCGCAAAGCCGCCTCAAGATCCCGCACATGGGCTGGAACCGTGTTGGTGCGCCGCCCGGTGCGCCGCGCCATCCGGTGTTCGGTGCGCTCGACGATGGGGCGCACGTCTATTTCGTGCACTCGTACGCGTTTGAAGCCGCAGGTGCGTCCGACATTGCGCTCACCAGTGTTTACGGCGATGTGTTCACAGCCGCTGTGGCGCGCGACACAATCATCGGCACGCAGTTCCATCCCGAAAAAAGCCAGGACGCTGGGCTTGCTCTGTTGTCGGCGTTTTTGCGCTGGGCGCCGTGAGGATCAGATCAAGTTGCGTTGCACAAGACGGCGATACGCTTCGGCGCGCGCGACCGCTGTGGGATCGACCGTGTCCTCGCCCTCAGTTTCGGACGGCTGAGGGGTTACGGTGATGGGCTCAGCCAGTTGTGGGGATGGGGATGGCTTGTGCGGCACGGTGCTCTCCTGATGGCGCCAACGTTCGGGAAGGATGGGATGAGACGTCGCGACGGCTCTTTGACACACCACGCCCGAGCCGGCGGACAGTACGCGATTGGGCTGAACACTAGCTGAAACCGGCCGCCCCATGCACCGCCGAATGGCGTCTGGGCTGCATTTGGCCGCGTAGTGGGTCGTTTAGGCGACAGCCTTGAGCGCCTGGGCGGCGACCCTTACCTCTTGGGCGGACACGCGGGTGCGGCGACGCACTTTGGCCCAGGCCAGTTCCTCGTTGGGAAAGTGGTGGGCGAAAGCGGCGTCTTCGAACAGTTGGAGGTCAATGTTGCGGTCGCTCATCGCCTGGGCCAAGATTTCGATCGGAAGATGAGAGACGACAATGCAGCCGCCCATCTCAGATTCGATGCCGTCATCGACGAATTCGCCAAGCTCTGCCACATGTTGTGCGGAGACGTAATAAATCGCCATTGGCGCCTCTCTTCATCTTGTTTTGGCCTTGTTTCCATGATTCGCCCTGAGTGACGGTATGATTTTATTCCCCGCGATTGACATCAAAGACGGCCAGGCGGTGCGATTGAAGCAGGGCCGCATGGATGACGCCGACGTCTTCAACGTCGATCCCGCCGACCAGGCCGCTATCTGGACCGACGCCGGCTTTGAGTGGATCCACGTTGTTGATCTTGATGGCGCGGTGTCCGGAGAAGGGCAGAACGCGGAGGCGGTTCGCTCAATCTTGTGGGCGACCACCTGCAAGGTGCAGCTTGGCGGCGGTGTGCGCACGCGTGCGCATGTCGATACCTGGATCGATGCGGGCGTGCAGCGGGTTGTTCTTGGCACGGCGGCTGTGCGTCATCCCGACCTCGTCCGCGAGGCGGCGGCCGCCTACCCGTCTCAGATCGTCATCGCCGTCGATGTGCGAGACGGACGGGTCGCCGTTGAGGGCTGGGTTGAGCAAACCGACATTGACGCTGTGGAGCTCGCCCGGCGGTTTGAGGATGTCGGGGTGGGCGCCCTGATGGTCACCGATATTGCACGCGATGGCCTTGGGCTCGGCGTGAATGTCGAGCTGACGGGTCGAATGGCCGACGCCGTGGCGATGCCGGTGATCGCCAGCGGCGGCATCGCCTCACTCGCCGACATCCACGCGCTTAAGCGTTGGCGCGAAGAGGATGGGCGGGCCAAGCCCATCGCCGGGGCGATCATCGGCCGCGCTTTGTATGACGGGTCCATTGACCCTAAGGCTGCGCTTGCAGCTGCTGACGGGCCGCCTGTCGCGTGATCGTGGTCAGCCTGGCGGTGGGCGGTGCGTTCGGCGTGAGCCCTTGCGCTAGGCCGTTTCGCTGGTGAACTGGGCCAAATCGCGCTCGGGGCGCGCGCCGAAATGGCTGATCACTTCGGCGGCGGCCAAGGACCCCAGTTTGGCGCATTCCACCAAAGGTTTATCGCGGGCCAAGCCGAACAGGACCCCGGCGGCGAACTGATCGCCGGCTCCGGTGGTGTCGATGAGTTCGCCTGGAATGGGGGCGGCCGGTACGTCGTGCGTGACGCCGCCCGCAATGACAACCGAGCCCTTGGCTGAGCGGGTGACGAACGCGATTTCGGCTTCCGATCGGATCTGATCAACGGCGGCGTCGAAGTCTTCGGTTTGATACAGCGACTTCAGCTCGGCCTCGTTGGCGAACACAATGTCCACATGGTTGGCGACCAATTGGCGGAAACTCGCGCGGTGGCGGTCAACGCAAAACGTGTCCGAGAGCGTTAGCGCGACTTTGCGGTCTTCCGCCTTGGCGATTTCAGCCGCGCGGACAAAGGCGCTTTTGGCTTCGTCGCGGTCGAACAGATAGCCCTCCAGATAGGTGTATCGCGCGGCGGCGACGGCGGCTTGGTCGATGTCCTTTTCGTCGAGCAGGCTTGAGGCTCCCAAGAAGGTGTTCATGGAGCGTGCGGCGTCGGGTGTTACCAGGATCAGGCATCGCGCTGTGGCGGGGCCGCCGGTGAGCGGCTTGGTGGCGTAATCGACGCCGATGGCCCTTAGGTCATGGGCGAACACTTCGCCCAATTGGTCGTCAGCGACCTTGCCCATGTACAGCGCCTTGCCGCCCAAGCTCGCCACGCCGGCGACGGTGTTGGCGGCTGATCCGCCAGAGTGTTCTTCGCCTGGAGGCATGGCGGCGTAGAGCGCTGTGGCGCGCTCTTCGTCAATGAGGGTCATGGCGTCCTTGGCTACCTCGTGGGCGGTGAGGAACCCGTCGTCGACCGGGGCGAGCACGTCAACAATGGCGTTACCAACGGCGGCGACATCATACTGGGCGGAGCGGTTGGCGTTGAGAGACATGCGGTTTTCCTCGCTGTGACGGTCGGCGTTGGTGCAAGGCTTACGGAATTGCGGGGGGGGATGGCAAGGCGCGCGGTTGACGAGGGTTCGGCATTGCGCGTGCGGGCGCGCCGGGATAGGCGAGGACCATGCAAGCGGTGGCGTTTCTCACTTCATCGAACATGGTGCCTGGGTCCCCTGACGCCCGGGCGGATCTGTTTGAATTCGAGCTCCAGTTTCCTCCGATGGCGGCGGCGTGTCGTACGCGGCTGATTTCGCTGACGCCGGTTGTGTGGGACGCTCCGGATACGGATTGGGCGCGCTATGACGCCGCAGTGATTGGCACGACGTGGGACTATTGGGACAAACAGGACGCGTATTTGCCGGGGCTTGCTGGGATCGAAGCGACCGGCGCGCGTTTGTTCAATTCGACGCGCACGGTGGCGTGGAACATGGACAAGAGCTACCTCAGGGCGTTGGGCGAGGCCGGTGTGCCGACCATTCCCACGCTGTGGCCTGACGATCTCACGCCGGACGTGGTTTCCAACGCATTTGACGCTCTGGATACCGATGAGCTGGTGATCAAGCCGCGCATTGGCGCGGGCGGGCATGGTTTGGTGCGGGTGCGTCGGGGCGATCCGTTTGGCGAGCTGGCGCCAGGGCCGACCGGGCCGCGCATGATTCAGCCCTTCTTACCCGACATTGTGAAGGGCGAAGTGACGGTGATGACCTATGACGGGATTTGGTCGCACGGCGTGCGCAAGCTCCCAGCTGAGGGCGATTATCGCGTCCAGAGTCTGTATGGCGGGCGTGAGGTGATGCACGAGCCGACGCGGGCTGAGCTCGATGTGGTGTACGTTGCGTTGGCGGCGATCCGCGACGCGTTGGGCGGTGAGCGTTTGCTCTATGCGCGCATTGATCTGGCTCCTGGCCATGACGGTCGTCCGGCGTTGATAGAGGCTGAGCTCATTGAGCCGTATCACTATGCCGAACAAGGGCCTTGGTTTGGCGCTTACTTCGCCACCGCTCTGGACCGACTGTTGAACGGCGGGTAGCGTTGGGCTCCAGATCACGCGGGGGATGTGATGGCGGCGAACACGACAGAGATCGGCCATGACGAAGACGACACGAGCCCGATTGAAGACGGCGAGCTCAACGCTGCGGTGCGCCAGTATGAGGTCTATGTGACCATGACCGAAGCGGTGTTTGACCGCCGCTCACGGGCCCACCAGTTTTATCTTTCACTGAATACGGCGCTGATTGGCGGTTTGACCACCATTGGGGGCGGCTTGGGCTTGGCGGCGGATACGCTTGATGGGTTTGCGTTCTCGGACTTGTTTGTGGTGTTCGGCGTGTTTGGGCTGATTGGCTTTGCGATCTGTTTCAATTGGTACCGGGTGCTTTGGGCCTACAGCAAAGTGTTGGGCGGCAAATATCCGCAAATCCACGCCATGGAGCGACGGTTGCCGTGCCGTCCGTTCTTGGGCGAGTGGAACGCCAAACCGCACGAGAAGTGGCGCGTCGGTCCTGGGATCGCCACGGCTGAGCGCCGGTTGCCGCTGACGTTCATGTGGGGCTACGCGGCTGGTTCGGCGCTAGCGTTTCTGGCGTATTGGCGGCAACCGCTATTGGATGCGGTTGGCGGCGTTCTCGGCTGATCGCTGGCGCGGCCTAGGGTCCAGGCGGCGGGGATTTGTCCTTGTAGCGACACAGATCGGCGATGATGCAGCGCCAGCACTCGGGTTTGCGCGCCTTGCAGACATAGCGGCCATGCAGGATCAACCAATGGTGCGCGCCTTTCTTGAACTCTGGCGGCGTAATCCGTTCAAGGCGAGCCTCCACAGCGTCTGGCGTGTCGCCGGGGCCGAGCCTGGTGCGGTTGGCGACGCGGAAGATGTGCGTGTCGACGGCGATTGTCGGCTGACCGAAGGCCTCATTCAGCACGACATTGGCGGTCTTGCGGCCAACGCCGGGTAGGGCCTCGAGGGCGGCGCGATCGGCGGGAACCTCGCCGTTGTGTTCGTCCACCAGGATCTGCGACATGGCGATGACGTTTTTGGCCTTGTTGCGGTACAGGCCGATTGTTTTGATCCGGTCGCGCACGCGATTTTCGCCGAGTTTGAGCATGGCTTGGGGCGTGTCGGCTTCGGCGAACAGATGTTTGGTGGCCTTGTTGACGCCCACGTCGGTGGCCTGGGCGGACAGCGCGACCGCGACGAGCAGGGTGTAGGCATTGGTGTAGGCAAGCTCGGTCTTGGGGTCGGGCCGGTTGTCGGCCAGCCGAGCGTACAGCTGTTGGGCCGCCGCTTTGGGCAAGCCGGGCGGGTTGCGCTTTTTGGTTTTCGCTTTTGGTTTGGGCGCTTGGGCTGGAGTGGTGTTGGCCTTCGCCATGGTGAACCTCTCAAGGGGGCGTTTTGGCGCAGTGGGTTCGATCGCAGCCGTGTGTCGGCTATATGGTTGGTTATGCCAACGCCGATTGCGCGCAGATATGAGGATATGCCGGCCACGGTCGGTTGGCCGCCGCAGCCTGAAGGCGTGGCGCTCTTGGATGCTGAACTCACGCCCAATCGATCGCTGCACAATGTCGGTTTTCTCGTCCTCATGGCAACGCTGGTGGTGATGAGTTTCTCGGCCGGTTTGGTGTTTTTGCTGATGGGCGCTTGGCCGGTGATGGGCTTTTTTGGCCTTGATGTGCTGCTTGTGTGGCTGGCGTTTCGGTTGTCCTATCGTCAGGGCCGGCTGCGCGAACGGGTGCGTGTGACGGCCGATGCGGTGACGGTCATGCGCCAGCAGCCCACCGGCCATGTGCAGCACTGGACGTTGTCGCCGATCTGGGCGCGGGTGGCGATCGAGGATCCAGTGGAACACGAAAGCCTGGTGCGGTTGACCAGTCACGGCAAAACGCTGGTGCTCGGCGCGTTCTTGTCGCCCGATGAACGCGGGGCGTTCGCCAAGGCGCTGAAGGCTGCTTTGTCGGCGGCGCGTGACGTGCGTTTTCCTGGGGCGGAGGAACCACAAGGATCGGGCGGTTGGTGAGCGCTGGTCGCGCTAGTCTCCAGGCGTTTGCACATATAAGCGGAGGCGAGCATGGCGGCTTGCGATTTGGATCAGGCGGCGCGCGATTATGAGCGTGTGGGCGATGCGTTGGCCTTTCTCGGCGATCATTGGCGCGAGCGGCCCGACTACGCCGCTGCGGCCGAGCATGTCGGGCTGTCGGCGCACCATTTCCACAAAGTGTTTTCCCGGTGGGTCGGGATCAGTCCTAAGCGCTATGTCGATGCTTTGGCGCTGAGTGAGGCGCGGGAGGCCTTGTTTGACGGCGCCGCGGTTGAAGAGGCGGCGTGGGACGCCGGATTTTCAGGACCTTCGCGGTTGCATGACGCTTATATCGCACACGAAGCGGTCACGCCGGGGGATGCGCGCCGGCGGGGTGCGGGCTTGCGATTTGTGTGGGGGGCGGCGTCGACGCCTTTTGGGCTCGGGGTGTTTTTGGAAAGCCCACGCGGTTTGTCAGGTCTGGCGTTCGCCGATGATGCCCAGACCGGGGTGGGGGGTGCGTTTGAGGATCTGCGCGCACGCTTCGCCGCCGCCGACTTTGTCCGTGACGACGGCGTGGCGCAGGTGTGGGCGGAGCGCGTGTTCGCCGGGCGCGAGCGCGTGCCGCTGGCCTTGTACGGTACGCAATGGCGCTTGAAGGTGTGGCGGGCGTTGATCGCCATTCCGCCGGGCCAGACGGCGACCTATCGCGGCATTGCTGATCAGGTGTGCACCGCACGGGCGAGCCGGGCCGTTGGCGCGGCGGTGGGCGCCAATCCGGTGTCGTTTGTGATCCCCTGCCATCGGGTCATCGCCAGCAATGGGGCGCTGACGGGCTATCATTGGGGGCTGAAACGTAAGCGCGCCATGCTTGCCTTCGAGGCGCTTCGGGCCGACATGTAGGGGGCTATGGTTTGGCTGCTCGGATTCATCATTCTTGCGGTGATTGGACTGCAGGCCGGCGTGTTTGTGGCGCGGCGCATCACCGTTGCGCGGGACGCGGCTGATGAGTGGCGCGTGCGTGTTGAGAAGGGCGATTCCCGGCTTTCGGGTCTCAGTGAGGCGCAGTTTGCTCGCACATATCAGCGTTGTTATGGGCCGCGCGCCCAGGGTTACATATTGGCGGCTTTGGGGACGATCGCTCTGGCCACGCCTTTGGTGTTGGCGCCGTTGGGCGCGGCTTTGCGGTGGATGACTCGGGACGTGGACATGGTGCGTGTGCGCCAGCTGGAGGTGCAGGGCGATCTGGTGTTCCAGTTCTTCTTGTTCCTCGCTCTGCCCGCGGTTTGGGCCGGCATTGCTGCTGTTTTCGCCCGCATTTATTACCGTCGCAAGCCAATGCGGTTTGACAGTGAGCTGATCAAAGCCGGACTGAAGCCGACCGGCGATCCTTAGCTGGTCAGCCCGACCACATCTTCCATGGTGTAGAGGCCCGGCCTGCGGTCTTGGGCGATCCAACGCGCTGCTGTGAGTGCGCCCTTGGCGAAAATCGAACGATCGTAGGCCTGGTGCTGGATGGTGATCATGGCGTCCGGTCCGGCGAACATGACTTCGTGGTGGCCGACCACGCCGCCGCCGCGCAGGCTGGCAAAGCCGATCTCGCCGACTTTCCGGGTTTTGACGCCCTCGCCGGCGGCGCGGCCGCGTACGGCGCGTTCGTCAAAGTCCACACCGCGCGCTTCGGCCACGGCGCGACCCAACATGAGCGCCGTGCCCGACGGCGCATCGGCTTTGGCGCGATGGTGCATTTCCAGGATCTCTGTGTCCCAGTCTTCGGTCAGGGCCTCGGCGGCTTTGCGCACCAAGCCCGCCAGGACCGTAACGCCGACGGAAAAGTTGGCGGCGTAAACCACTGGGATGTGTTCTGCGGCCGCTTGGAGGGCGGCGAATTCTTCATCGTCAAAGCCAGTTGCGCCGACGACGAGGGCCGGACCACCGCGGGCAGCGAGGGCGCGGGCGTGCTCAGCAGCCGCTTCGGCCGTGGAGACGTCGATCAGCACGTCGGCTTCGGCAACGGCGTCCTCGAGCTTGTCTGTGGCGGCCACGTTGAGGTCGCGTCCGGCCCCGGTGAAGGAGCCCAGATCCATGCCCGCCGCCGCTGAGCCCGGGCGCGCCAGACCGCCCACAAGCTTGAGGTCGCGTGCGTCGTTGGCGGCCTTCAGGATGGCGCCGCCAAGTCGGCCAGCGGGCCCGGAGAGGGCGACGTGGGTGGCTTTCACTTCGGTCAAAGTCATGGCGGGGCTCCTTTCCGCCGCGGTTCTGCGGCCGGTGTTGGACTAGGCTACACCGTTTCTGTCTGGCTCAAAGGCGCAGATCGCGTGCAAACGCATGTTACGGGCGCCGGCTTGGACTACGTTCGCGCTTCGGGCGTGGTCGGCCCAGTGCGCGGCGGGTGCTTGTTAGCTGTTGCGCGGGCCTTCGCCGCTGGTTCCGGAAATGTCGTCCCAAAAGCGTTTGGCGCGGTCAAAGAAGCTCTTGTGCTCTGGGTGGCAATCCTCGCCACTTTCTTTAGCGAACGCTTCGAGGAGTTCGCGTTGGCGGGCGCTCAGGCGGGTTGGCGTTTCGATGAACAGCTCAACGAACATGTCGCCGCGCGCTGCGGACCGCAGTCGCGTCATGCCTTTGCCGCGGAGGCGCACCTGGCGGCCGGTTTGGGCGCCTTCGGGAATGCGCACTTTGACGCGTCCACCTTCGATGGTGGGGAGTTCCACCTCGCCGCCAAGGGCGGCCGTCGACATGGGCACCGGTGCGCGGCAGTAAAGGTTAGCGCTGTCACGTTCGAACAGGTCGTGGGGGCGTACCGCGACCGCGATGTGCAGGTCGCCCTTCTGACCGGTGTAGGGATTGGCGTCGCCCTCGCCGCGCAGCCGGATCCGCGTGCCGTCGACAATGCCTGCAGGGATCTTGATGGCGAGGGATTTCTTCACCCGCACGCGCCCCGCACCGTCACACTTTACGCAGGGTGTTTTGACATACATCCCCTGACCACCGCATTGCGGGCAGGTTTGTACGGTGGTGAAAAAGCCTTGGCTGGTGCGCACGCGGCCCTGGCCATTGCACATCGGGCATGTTTCCACGTCCGTACCAGGTTCGGCGCCGCGCCCATCACAGCGGTCGCAGATTTCAGCGATCGGAATGACGATTTCCAGTGTTTTGCCGGTGAAGGCGTCTTCAAGATCAATTTCCAGGTCGTACTGAAGGTCGGTCTCGCGACTGCGGCCGCCACCCATGCCCATGCCGAAGATTCGGCTGAAGGCATCGCCAAACTCGGTGCGCATCATGCGCTCGAGGTCGTCCATGGAAAAGCCGCTCTGGAAGCCGCCGCCGCCGGCGCCGCCGTTCAGGCCCTCTTGGCCGAACCGGTCATAGGCCGCACGCTTTTCGGGGTCGGATAGGACCGCGTAGGCCTCGGCGATTTCCTTGAACTTGGCTTCGGCGTTGGGATCGTCTTGGTTTTGGTCAGGGTGATGTTTCATGGCGAGCTTGCGGTACGCGCTCTTGAGCGTCGCCGCATCCACGCCTCGATCCACGCCGAGGATATCGTAAAAATCCCGGTTGCTCATTACACGGCCCCGCCATAACCCCGATCGGGACCGGCTTTGGCCGGTCCCTGTGTCGGCTTAGGCGCTCTTTTTGTTGTCGTCGACTTCTTCAAATTCGGCGTCGACCACATTGTCGTCGTCCGCCGTGGCGCCGGCGTCTTCTGAGCCGGCTTCGGAGTCGCTCGCCGCCGCCTGATACATGGCCTCGCCAAGCTTCATCGCGGCTTGCATCAACGCTTGCGTCTTGGCCTGGATGTCAGCCAGATCTTCCCCGTCCTTCACCGCTTTGAGGTCGGCGATTGCGGTTTCGATGGCGGCCTTGTCCTCGGCGGAGACCTTGTCGCCAAACTCTGTGAGTTGGCTTTCCGATTGATGAACCAGGGCGTCGGCGGCGTTCTTGGCTTCGGCCAGCTCGCGCCGCTTTTTGTCATCGGCGGCGTGGGCTTCGGCGTCTTTGACCATGTTCTCGATGTCGTCGTCCGACAAACCGCCCGATGCTTGGATGCGGATCTGTTGCTCTTTGTTGGTCGCCTTGTCTTTGGCCGACACGTTGACGATGCCGTTTGCGTCGATGTCAAACGTCACCTCAACCTGGGGCATGCCGCGCGGCGCCGGTGGAATGCCGACCAAATCAAATTGACCGAGCAATTTGTTGTCGGCCGCCATTTCGCGCTCACCCTGGAAAACTCGGATGGTCACAGCGCTTTGATTGTCTTCGGCCGTGGAGAAGATTTGCGACTTCTTGGTTGGGATGGTCGTGTTGCGG
>CAZADA010000084.1:0-12192 GCA_964483775.1 uncultured Caulobacterales bacterium | reverse complement strand
GGTATGGGGGCCAAATCCGTAAACGTTGCGATCGACGATTGATCTCAGACATCGCTCCACACGCGGATTTTCGCTCCACCTCCTGGTGGTAAGCCGCCCCAGCGCTTTGGCGCCCGGCGGCTTTTGGCTCTTCAAGCGTGCTGCGGACGCATCCTTGGCTAATCGCTGACACCGTTTGGTGCGGCCGATGATGCGTTGGCGGCGCTTTCGGGATCGGCATGCGCCGGCTGCTCGGCGCGGTTGGTCGCTCGTCTGGCGCGCAGTTCGACGAACGCTCCGGTTTCAGGATCAATGTAGCCGGCCACCGGTGCGTCTTGGCGCGGCGGTGCTTGGCGCATCGCCTCAGCAGCACCGGGCGGCGGGGCCAGATCACCCTGGCTGACCCGCTCGGTGGGCGCGGCTTTCGGAGTCCCGGCCTGCGACAGGTCGCGATCCCGATCGCGATCAAACGGATTGAGCGCACACGCTTGGGCCGCAAGGGCGAGCGCGGCGATCGCCCCGTGGACACGCAAACGGTTCAACATGGGGGACAGGCGTGACACGTTGGCTGCTTCCTGGTTACCACCTAATCGCCTCGGCGGGTGAACGGCGCTTCGCAATCTGCGTTAGGGGGACCCTAGCAATGCCCTTGCCAGCCTTCCATGGTTTTTGTGACCGCCATGACGTGGAGGTCGGCAAGTGATCGATCCAACTGCGGCTCATCCCACTGGCGGCGACCTGTTGCTCGCCAAATTGGCCATCATCGGTATGCTGGGCATCGGCGCCCAATGGCTCGCTTGGCGCCTTCAGCAGCCGGCCATTGTCCTTCTCACGGTCGCCGGACTGGCGATCGGCCCGGTGGCCAGCATCCTGTTTGGCGAACCGTTCCTCGACCCACAGCATGATTTTGGCGACCTTTATCGGCCGATGATCGCCCTCGCGGTCGCCGTGATCTTGTTTGACGGCGGGCTGGCGCTTGATTTCCGCGAGCTGCGCGACAAGGAGGCGCGCACCGCTGTGCGCCGTTTGGTGTTTGTGGGCGCCCCGTTGGGCTGGCTGCTTGGCGCCTTGGCCGCGCGCTATGCCGCTGGGCTGCCTTGGTGGCTCGCCATCTTGTTGGGCGGGCTGCTGGTGGTCACTGGGCCCACTGTGATTCTGCCATTGCTGCGACAGGCCAAGCTCTCCGCGCGCCCGGCCTCCACCTTGAAGTGGGAGAGCATTGTCAACGATCCGGTCGGGGCGCTGTTTGCTGTGTTCGCCTTTGAAGTGCTGCGCCTGCAAAGTGCTGGCGCTGGCTGGATGGGTACGGCGGTGCAGCTCGTGTTCGGCTCAGCGGTGGGCGGGTTTCTCGGACTCGCGGCCGGTTTGGTTTTGGCCCAAGCCTTCCGACGCGGACTTGTGCCCGAGTATCTGAAGGCGCCGGTGGTGCTCGCCGCGGTGCTTGGCTGCTTTGTGGCCGCCGATTCCGTGGCGCACGAGACCGGACTGCTGGCTGTGACGGTGTTCGGCATGACGCTCGCTAACGCCCGGTTGGCCGCGATTGAAGACATGCGCCGGTTTAAGGAGACCATCGCAACTGTGCTGGTCTCGGGCGTGTTTGTGATCCTGACCGCCTCACTGACGCCCGAAGCGATTGCGGCGCTGGACTGGCGCGCGGCCGCGTTTGTTCTCGCCATGCTGTTTGTGGTCCGCCCCATCACCATCATGACCGCGACGCACAAATCGGGCCTCACGCTGCAGGAACGCGCGCTGGTCAGCTGGATTGCACCGCGCGGCGTGGTCGCGGTCGCGGTGTCCGGCTTCTTTGCGGCCGAGCTTGTCGCGCTTGGCCAGGGCGGGATCAATGTGCCGATGGCGCAGGTTGAGCGGCTCGCACCGATTACGTTCGCCCTGGTCATCGTCACGATCATCGCCCATGGTTTTACGATCGGTCCCCTGTCACGCCGCTTGGGCCTCGCCAAAACGGGGCCGGAGGGCGTGCTGATTGTCGGGGCGAGCCAATGGAGCATTGGGCTTGCCAAGGCGCTTGATGGGCTCGGCGTCGCCGTGACGGTGGCCGACAACGCCTGGCCAAGCTTGCGACGCGCACGGCTTGAGGGCCTCACCACGTTTCATGGCGAGGTGCTGTCGGAGGCCGCCGACCATCGCCTTGATCATGCACGATTTGGCTGGGTGATCGCGGCCACCCGTAACGACGCCTACAACGCGCTTGTGTGCGTGGAGTTTGGGCCAGAAGTCGGCCGCCACCGGGTCTGGCAGTTGCCGGACATGCGCGGGGCGGAGTCGAGCGAGCGCGGCATTGCGTTCACCGCGCGCGGGCGCACGCTAATTGATGACAAACGCGGCCACTACAAGCTGATTGAGGATTGGTTCACCCGCGGCTGGCGTTTTCGCACCACACGTCTGAGCGAAGAATACACCTTGCGCCGGTTCCGCGATGAACGTGGCGAGCACGGCGACCTGATCGCTCAAGTGCGTGACGGCCGGCTGAGTCTGCTGGGCCCTGGCGTTTCGCCGCGGGACGAGCCGGGATCGGTGGTGTTGTGGTATGGTCCTCCGCGCAGCGATGCCGCGTCGCGATCCGAAGAGCCGGTAGATCCTGCAGTTGTTGATGCGAATTCCTCGGTCGCGACAACGCCCAGTTAACACTCTTGCGCAAAATCAAGTAGTGCGAGGGGACGATGTTGGGTCGACCGCTATCGCTGACGCTGAAGAAGGCCCGGGCGCGGCTTATCGGCGAAGCTTTGGTTGCGTGAGTCGCCGATGGCCAGCGTCCAGGCCGTCGCTCAAACCGGTTGCACTGGTTGGGACGTCGCTTCGCCATGTCGGAAATTGAATCGTCAAAGTCACCTAAGCTGACCCCGCGCTGGAACATGAGGCGCATTCGCCGGCTCGGCGTGCTGGGCATGTATGGTGTGTTGCTGTTGCTGCTGGCCCTTGTTGGCTATGTGGCCTGGATCAACTCGCACTTGCCCGATGTGGAGGCGTTGCGCGAGCCGCCCTTCCCGCCGAGCGTCGTGGTTCTCGATCGGCGCGGCGAGGTGATCGCGCGACGTGGGGGGCAGGCGGTGACGCCGACGCAATTGGAAACCTTGCCGGCCCACCTCATTGACGCGGTTTTGACCATGGAGGACCGGCGGTTCTTCACCCATGGCGGTCTGGACGCACGCGCTGTGGCGCGCGCCGGCGTCGCCAATCTGCGTGCGCGAGACGTGGTGCAAGGTGGATCAACCATCACCCAGCAATTGGCCAAGACCGAATTTTTGACGCCTGAGCGCTCATGGCGGCGGAAAATCGAAGAGGTGCTGCTGGCCCGGCGCATTGAGAACCGGTTCGGCAAGGGCGAGATCTTGGAGTTTTACCTTGACCGCGCCTATTTCGGCTCCGGGGCGACGGGCGTTGAGGCTGCGGCGCGCACCTACTTTGATAAAACCGCGTCAGAGGTGACGCTGGCGGAAGCGGCGATCTTGGCAGGACTGCTGCAGGCTCCCTCGCGCTTTAGTCCGCGAGCCAATCGCTCGTCGGCCGGCGTACGTGCGGGCGTGGTGCTCGACACCATGGTCGAGGCTGGGAAGATCACCGACGAAGAGCGTCGGCTCGCCCTCAACAGTCCTGTGATGGTCCGGCGTCGCAATGAAGACGCCATTGCTGGCCACTTCGTCGACTGGGTGATGGAGCGCGCCGGCGAGCAGCCCAATGTGCGCGGACGCGACATCATCATTGAGACGACCCTCGACATGCGCGTGCAGCAAGCCGCTCACCGGGCGGTCAGCGAGGGTCTCGACGAGGCGGCGCGCGATCGCGGGGCCACGGAAGGCGCGCTCATCGCCTTGGAAGGCGACGGCGCGATCCGCGCTTTGGTGGGTGGACGCAATTACGCCCTTAGCCAGTACAATCGGGCAATCTACGCCCAGCGTCAGCCCGGTTCGGCCTTCAAGCCAGTTGTCTACGCCGCCGGCCTGCGCGCGGGTTTGACGCCGGACTCGGTGTTCGTTGACCGACCGCTGAACATTGACGGTTGGCGGCCTAGCAATTTCTCCGGGCAGTACACGGGCGACGTGACGGTGTCCGATGCGCTGACGCAGTCGATCAACACGGTCGCCGTGCAGGTCAGCGAGGACGTTGGGCGCACCCGCGTCATCGGCATGGCGAGGGATCTCGGCCTGTCGTCGCGGCTGTCGACGACCCCCTCTTTGGCGCTTGGTTCGCACGAGGTGACGTTGAAAGACCTCACATCGGCGTTCGGGGTGTTCGCCAATGAAGGGTTTCGCACCGAGCCATTCGCCATTGTCCGCATCTTAGACCAGCGGACCGGTGAGACGCTGTACACGCACGCAGAGACGGCCGGCGACCCTGTGCTGTCTCCCATTGTGGTGGCGGACATGAACGCCATGCTGGCCAATGTTGTACGTCGCGGCACCGGACGGGCGGCGCACATTGAGGGGCGCTGGATCGCCGGGAAGACCGGCACGTCAAGCGATTTCCGCGACGCCTGGTTTGTCGGCTATACGCCCGGCTTTGTGGCTGGCGTGTGGGTCGGCGATGACGCCAACGCCCCCATGCAGAACGTCACAGGCGGGCAAATCCCGGCCGCCATTTGGCGGAGGTTCATGGCGGACGCGCTACAGGGTCAGTCAGCCTCGGCTCCCCTCTTGCCACGGCGTTAGCGGCGACCTTTACTGAATGTTGAGTTCACGGACGCCGCGTGGCCTGAGACAGTCACGTGAGAGGTCGCCAGTGCGCCCGGCCTGACGTCCCAGGACGCGGACCGGCGGCTGGAACGCTTGTCGCCGTCACACAGGATTTCGCCCATGCGCGTGTTGGTTGCCGCCCTTTCGCTTTGTTGTCTCACCCTTGTCGGCGCCCCCATCGGCGCAGCCCAAACCGACGACCCGATCGTCCACGAACGTGATACCGATGCGGTGCTCTCGCGGTTTGGCCTGGGGTCGCGTGATCAGGGGCGCGGCGCGTTCAGCCGCTTCGCCATGACCGGGCAAACCGACGACACCAGCACCTTTGAGGATGTGACATTTGCCTACAATGGCAGTGTGTACCGTGCTGAGCAGCTGGACCTGGTCGGCGCCCGCATAGTCGACGGGACCGCCCAGCTGGATGCCCTGGTTCTCACCGATGTTGAATATCTCTACGTGGCCAATGGATCCGCGCCCGAGGAGGCGGCGGCCAACAGCGCAGACGGCACCCTTCGTGTGGGCCGCCTTGTGATGTCGGATCCAGGATCCAGTTTGACCGAACGCGGTGTGGCGTGGATGAACGGCGAGCAGGACGGCGTTGATTTCAATCCCTTTGTGCTCGATTACGGCCTCATCGAACTCAACGAGTTTGAGATCAGCATCATCACGGGCCAACCTGAGCGGACCGACAACTACACCATCGGCATGGATCGCCTGGCGTTTGGCGGCTCCACGCCGCAGACCTTGGGCAGCTTCACGATGGAAGGGCTCGACGTCGATGCGCGTGACCATACCAACCCGTTGACGGCGTCGCTCTCGACATTTTCGGCAACTGGACTGTCAAAGTTTGTGTTGTCTGAGATTTCCGAACGCGACGCTCCGTCACAGGACGGTGATTTCCCCGCCCTACCCGGTCACTACCTGGCTTTCATCTTGAAGGACTCTTACACGCAGCTCCTGAATTCTTTCACCGTGCGTGATTTGCAGGTCACAACGCAGGGCATGAACGTCTCGTTGGAAGCCCTGGAGGCGCGCTACGCCATTGATGGCGAGGCCTTGGACGCCGTGTGGCGGCTGGATGGGTTGTTGGTCGCACCCGATCTTGATGAAAGCCTTGATGATGAAACACGGGCGCGGGCTGAGCAGTTCGCTCTGCTGTTGGCGTTGCTGGGGTTGGATGAAATCGACATCTCGTTTGTGAGCGACGTCACGTTTACGCCCAGCGAAGACCGACTGGTTCTCAATGATTTCGCCTTCGAAATGGCCAATGGCTTGGACCTGCGGGCCTCATTTGATGTCCTTGGGGGGCAAACGTGGGTGGATAACGCCATGGCCGTCGTGCCTGTCTTTGGCGCGGGCGAGGCCGACCTCGCCGACGCTGGCCGCGCAATGGCGGCCGGTGCGCTTGAGGATGACGATGCGACATCCAACGATGAAGAATTCTTGTCACGTTTGTTGCGCGATACCCAGCAACGCCAATTCGCGCTTCAAATCGTGGATCGCGGCTTTACCGAGCAATTTCTGATTTTCATGAGCTTTTACACCAACACCTCGGCCAGCGACTATCGCGACGGGCTGGTGATCGGTGTTGAAGAGGCGCTGGTCAACATGCCCCAAGGCCGCCAAATGGCGGCGTTCACCCAAGCGGTGGTCGCGGCCGTCGACACCTATGTCAACGCCCCCGGCGCATTGACGATCACCATCGAGCCCGATGAGTCTGTCGACTACACCGCGTTCCGGAGAGCCTTGACGGCGGCCGATGATGACCCGGCGGGCCAGTCGACTTTGCTCGAGGCGTTCTTGGCGACGCTCAATTTCTCGATCCAAGCCGAGCCCAGTGGGCAGTGATCACCACCACCTATGAGGTCGGCCGATGGCGTGGGGCGTTTCGCGTCGGGCGTTGGCGGCCACGCTCGGCCGGCTAGGCTGCGCTGAGCAGAGGCGCACGCCCCCGGCGATCGCTCTTGTCAGCGGCTTGGTTCCAATGCTCACGCATGAAGTCGGCCATGCGTGGTTGGATCTGGGCGCGGAAGCGGCGACCGTTGAACACGCCATAATGGCCCACCGATGGCTGCACATAGTCGCGCTTCATATGGTCGGGGATGCCCGAGCACAGGTCGATGGCGGCTTGGGTCTGGCCGATGCCGGAGATGTCGTCGCGCTCGCCCTCAACGGTGAACAACGCAACATCGGTGATGGCGTCTGGGCGGACGAGGCGGTCGCCCACCATCAGCTCGCCCCGCGGAAGCAGGTGGCGCTGGAAGACCTTGTCGATGGTCTCAACGTAAAACTCTTCGGTCAGGTCCATCACGGCGAGATATTCATCGTAAAACTCGCGGTGGGCCTCAGCGCTGTCACCGTCGCCCGACACCAAGTGCTCGAAGAACTCCCAATGGGCGTCAACGTGGCGGTTCCAGTTCATGTGCATGAAGCTGAACAGCTGCACGAAGCCTGGATACACGCGACGGAACATGCCCGGATACGCGAAAGGCACCGTCTGGATCATCCGGTTTTGGAACCAAGCGAGCGGTTGGGCTTCGGCAAGTTTGTTGGGCTCGGTCGGCGATTGGCGCGCATCGATCGGCGAACCCATCAGTGTGAGCGTCGCCGGTCGGTTGGGATCCTTGTCCTCGGCCATCAGCGCGACAGCGGCAAGCACGGGCGGTCCAGGTTGGCAAACGGCGACAACGTGGGTTTGAGGGCCGAGCGCATTGATCATGGCGCGCACGTGCTCAACGTAGTCGGCGAAGGCGAACCGGCCCTCGATCACGGGAACATTGCGCGCATCGGCCCAGTCGGTGATGAACACTTCATGGTCGGGCAAAAAGGCCTCGACCGTACCGCGCAGCAGTGTCGCGTAGTGACCCGACATCGGCGCGACGATCAGAACCTTGGGATCAACGCGATCACCGCCGAGCGCCTCGCGCCGTTGTGCTGGGTCGCGCTTAAAGTGAAGCAGCTGGCACCAGGACGAACTCCAGACCGCCTCAACGTCAATGGACACGTCAGCGCCGTTGATCTTGGTTGTCGGCAAGCCCCAGAGCGGCTTGGTGTAGCGCGCTGTGATCGCATCGAACAGTTCGGATGCGGCGACAGCTGTGCGGGCCGCCAGTGTTTGGCTTGCCGGGTTGAAAGGCGATGTCAGTGCAGCGCGCGTCAGGTGGCTCGCTTTGCGAAACGGCGTCATGGCCGCGTAGCCCATTTCATACAGCGTGTAGAGCATGACGGCTCCTTTCACTCTCGCAGCGCTAGGCCTCGGCTGCGCAAAACAAATGGTCTGACAGACCTTTGGCGATTTGTTCGGGCGTATCGTCGGCAGCAAAGATGTCGACCAGTTCGCCCTGCTCATCCATCAGAAAGAAAAGATCGTAATGGCCAACAATATAATCGGCTTCACTGTCATTGAGGTAAACTTTCTGAAACGGCGCGCCATAGGCGTCGGCCACAGCTTTGATGGCCTCCAACTCGCCAGTGAGACCAATCATGTTGTCAGGAAAACCGTCCGCATCGACATAGCGCGCCAGTTCCTCGGGCGTGTCGCGTTCTGGGTCGACGCTGATCAGCACGGGCTGGACCGCTTCGCGTTCGGCCGGGGACAATTGTTCAAAGGCCAGGGCCATACGCTGCAGGGATAAGGGGCATACGTCCGGGCAATAGGTGAACCCGAAATACACCAGCATGGGTTTGCCGAGAAAATCTTCGTTGGTCAGCACGTCGCCGGTGTGGGCGGTCAGCGCGAAAGGTCCGCCGATCGTCGCACTGGCTTGGGCCCGGGTGCAGTCGACTTGGCCGTCATCGGAGGTCAAAACATCGAGGCCGCATCCTGCGAGCCCGAACACCGCCAGCGTCGCTGTTAGGATCGTTCTCATCACCATCACACCCTTTATGTTGTCGGAAACCGTCGAAGGAAAGGTTGCAGCGCATAGTGTAACTGCTCAGCGGTCATTCACTCACCAATTTTCAGGAGATCCCCGCGATTGCGCGCGCTGGCCAGCAGGCCGAGAAACGCCGCCATTCCGGCGCCAACCCACACCGCGTTCAGCCCAAAAGCGGCCAGGGCCGAACCCAAATCGAGCCGCTGCTCGAGCATCAGGGCGCGCAGACCTTCGAACACATGGCTGGCGGGGATGGCGGCGCTGATCGGCTGGAGGGCGGCGGGCAGTGTCGAGACAGGATAATAGACCGCTGCGAACGGGGTGATCCCAAACATCACCGCCCAGGGCATGTCCTGGGCGCCCTGGCCGAACCGCACGACGAGACCGGCGGCGACCAGTGAAATCGACCAGGCGAACATCACCAGATTCAACAGGAAAATCAGCAAGGCCGGGCCAACGGTGAGGATGTTGAACTCAAACGCCACGGCCGCGAGCACTGCGGCGGGAGCCACGGCGATCGCCGTCTTGATGACGCTCACCGCCATGGCGGCGAGGATCAGCTCGAGCGGTCGCATGGGCGAGACCAACAGATGACCAAGGTTGCGCGACCAGATCTCCTCAAACACGGCGAGCGCGAGGCCCAGTTGGCTGCGCCAGGTGATGTCCCACAAAATCACCGCGCCCAACAGCGCTGACAACGCCACCTGCAACCCGGTGGACATGTCGATCACCGCGGTCTGGATGAAGCCCCAGATGGCGATGTTCACAGTCGGCCAGTACAGAATGTCGACCATGCGCGGCCAGGATCCGCGCAGCAGATACCAGTGGCGCAGCGTCATGGCGGCGATGCGCCCCAGGCTGCCGCCCCGGTGTGTTGCGGCGGCCTCGACGGGGTTTGGGGTCCGTTTGGTCACGCGTCCGCCTCCGCTGCGGGTTCGGTTTGGCCGCGGGCGACATCGAGGAACACCTCCTCAAGGTTTGATCGGCCGTAACGGGTGATCAACGCGCCCGGCGCGCCGCGATCCACACTTTGACCGGCGCGCATCATCATCACGTCGTCCGCCAGCCGTTCGACTTCGCCCATGTTGTGGGACGCCAAGACAATCGCGGCGGCGTGTTCGGCCTGGTAGGCCTGCAGCGTTGTGCGCACCCAGTCGGCGGTGTCGGGATCCAATGACGCGGTGGGTTCGTCCAAGAGCAGGACGCGGGGCGTGTTGATCAGCGCTTTGGCGAGCCCCACCCTCGTGCCCTGGCCGGCCGACAGGGACCCGGTTTTGCGATCGAGAAAGTCGCTGAGGCCCAAGCGCTCACACACCTGTTCAACGGCCCGGCGGACTTTTGGCACGCCATAGAGGCGGGCGTAGACAGCCAGGTTTTCCCTCACGGTGAGGCGGCGCGGCAGGTCGACATAAGGGCTTTGGAAGTTCATGCAGGCCCGCGCTCTGGGTCCAAAACGAGTCGCATCAACGCCCAGCACGCGAATGCTCCCGCGGGTTGGTTTCACCAGGCCGAGGATCATGGCGAGGGTTGTCGTCTTGCCCGCGCCATTGCCGCCAAGCAGGGCCAGGGTCCGCCCCTCCTCAACAGCAAAGCTGATCCCATCCACGGCGTTGTGGTCGCCGAAAGTCTTGGTCAAGGCCTCGACCGCAATGGCGGGCATGGCGGGCTCCTTTGATTGTGACGGGCGCACCTGACCGATGGGCGCGATGGCGCGCCCTCTTGCATCCGCGTTCGGCTTGGGGCTCGGTAGGGATAGGCATATCGTTCCTTTCACGCCAGCGCCATCGCGGCGCGAACCGAGGAGGCTCATCGGGTGGGCAGCGATCAGGGGTTGGTCGAGCCAGCTGAATACGCCACTGAGCGAAACTTGGCGCGCGCCGGCGGGCGGCGGGCGCGTTTGCGCACATTCATCGTTCTGCGCTGGATGGCGGTGGTCGGGCAGACCGTGACGGTGCTTGTCGTGCACTTTGGGCTCGGCTTCACCCTGCCTTTAGGGGCGACGCTGGCGGTGATCGCCGCCAGTTCGTGGCTCAATCTTTATCTAAGCGTCGCCCAGCCGAGTCAGAAATTCCTCGAAGAGTGGGAAATGGCCGGACATCTGGCCTTTGACATTGTCCAACTGTCCGCGCTGATTGCGCTCACGGGCGGCATGGACAATCCGTTCGCCGTGTTGCTCGGCGCACCCGTGGCCATTGGCTTTACCGCCATGCGAACGTTGGGCGCCGTGGCGCTCGCCGCCTTTGCGATGAGCGCTGCCGGGGTTGTGTGGCTGGTGGCTTCGCCGCTGCCTTGGAGCCCGGACGCCACTTTCGATCCGCCTGATCTTTATGAAGTGGGTCTGGCGACCGCGCTGGTGAGCAGCACGGGCTTTATGAGCGCGTTCATATGGCGATTGGCGCTGGACACCCGGCGCATGTCCGATGCGCTGCTCGCCACCCAGGCCGTGTTGGCGCGTGAGCAGCGCTTGTCGGCGCTGGGCGGGCTGGCCGCCGCGGCCGCCCACGAGTTGGGCACGCCGCTCGCCACCATCCAGGTGACCGCCAAGGAAATGCTGCGCGCTTCGGCCGGCAACGCGGAACTGCGCGAGGACGCCGCGCTGCTCTCCTCGCAAGCCGAGCGATGCCGTGACATCCTGCAGCAATTGTCGAGACGCGGGGACGCCGAAGACGCGGTGCATGCTCAGCTGCGTCTGCGCCATCTCATTGAGGAGGCGGTTGACCCGCTGCAGGGACTTGGCCCGCCCATCGTGATGCAATTGGAGCCCATAGGGTCGTCAAACGCCGCAGAGCCCTATCTTCGTCGCTCACCCGAAGTGATCTACGCCCTGACCAATTTTCTCGAGAACGCCATGGACTTCGCCCAAAGCCGAGTGGTCGTCACGGGCCGGTGGTCAGACAAAGAGGTCGAGGTTGAGATCCGCGATGATGGTCCCGGCTTTGACGCCGACATCCTCACCGAGCTCGGCCAGCCCTATGTGAGTCGGCGCAGCGATGGTTCTGCACATGGCGGTCTGGGCCTTGGTTTCTTTATCGCCAAGACGTTCGTCGAGCGAACCGGGGGGCAGCTTCGCTTCGGCAATGTGTCGCCTCCCGCCTCGGGCGCGGTGGTGCGCGCACGCTGGCCGCTTGACAAGGTGCGCGCCGTTCCGACGACGTGATTCACCGTCTGTGCTTACGTGATTGTGCGCAGTATGGCCGTTTTGTGCTTGCCGGCACTTCCCTGACTCGCAATTTGTCCCATATCCTTGCTTTGACCAAAGTGCGGATGCTTCGTTTGCGACGTTCGCGTGTTGGATGGGCCGTGCGGACTTTTCGAGCGAAGCGGAGGCGGTTGTGAGCGAAGCAGATGGCGACACATTGGTGTCTGCGCCCGAGTCGCTGGGCGATCGGACCTTGTTGGTGCTGGATGACGATGCTCCGTTTCGATCCCGCTTGGGTCGGGCCATGACACAACGCGGCTTTTCCGTTTCAGCCGTCGGCTCTGTGGCCGAAGCCAAGGAGGTGGCCAGGCTCAATCCGCCAGCCTTCGCGGTCTTGGACATGCGCTTGGAGGATGGCTCCGGGCTCGATGTTGTCGAGTTGCTGCACGCCAAGCGCCCTGACGCCCGCGTGGTCATGCTGACCGGGTACGGCACGGTCGACGCGGCG
>CAZADA010000083.1:0-12229 GCA_964483775.1 uncultured Caulobacterales bacterium | reverse complement strand
GCGAATGCGTTCGGGCAGGAGACGTGTGAAAACGGCGATGGAGATATGGCGCACCGCTTGGGCCATGTTTTCAATGGCCACGGCGACAAACCCCTCAGCGGCCGCTTCGATGCTTTCCGCGCCGGTGTCAAAGGCGAGCTTGGCGAAGCGCTTGCGCACCAGATCGACGTTGAGCGGGCGATCGGCGGTGGGGCCGAACACTTCGGGAAAGTAACGCGCATCAAGGCGGCCCAACACCAGATTGGCGTCGGTGACGGTGAGCGGTCCGCCAAGGCCGTAAGCCGCCGGTCCCGGGTCGGCGCCAGCGCTGGCCGGTCCGACTTGAGCGCGCCCGGCGTCCATGTGCAGCACCGAACCTCCGCCCGCCGCGACGGTGTGGATGGCGAGCATCGGCGCGCGTACAGGCCAGCCGCCCACCGTGGTTTCGCCGACGCGCTCGAAATCACCGCCGTCAAAGCGCGATACGTCGGTTGACGTGCCGCCCATATCAAAGCCGATCACTTTGCGATGGCCGGCGGCCTGGGCGGTGCGCGCCATCCCCACAACGCCGCCGGCCGGGCCTGACACGAGAGCGGCGCGGCCGGTGAACGCGTCGGCGGCGACCAAACCGCCGCCGGAGGTCATGAAGTACAGCGGCGCACCGCCCAACGCATCGCGAAGGCCGTCGGCGTAGGCCCGGACCAGGGGCGTCAGATACGCATCGGCCAAGGTTGTGCGGGCGCGGGGAATGAATTTGACCAGGGGATCGACCTGATGGCTGATGCAGATGGTGCGAAAGCCCACATCGGCCGCGATCTCTCCGGCGATGCGTTCGTGGACGGGGTTGGTCACGCCATGGACGAGGCAGATCGCCACGGCGTCGCAGCCTCGCGCGCGCGCATTGAGCAGTGCGCGGCGGGTATCGGGTCTGTTGAGCGGTGTGAGCACATCGCCCCATGGCCCGATGCGCTCCTCAATCTCGACGGGCATGGAGATAAGCGAGGCGGGGCGCTGGAGCTCCAGGGCGAAGATATCCGGGCGCACCTGGTCGCCAATGATCGGGGTGTCGGCGAATCCCGCGGTGGTTACGAACGCAACGCGCGCGCCTTTGCGCTCGAGCAGTGCATTGGTGGCGACGGTGGTGCCGATCTTCACCGCAGCGATGGCCTCGCCGGGAATGGCGGCGGCCTTGTCCATCCCCATCAGGCGGCGCACGCCCTCAACGGCGGCGTCTTTGTACTGTTCAGGATGCACCGAAAGCAGTTTGAGCGTCTTGATCTCGCCGTGCGGCGTGCGCGCAATGATGTCGGTGAACGTGCCGCCGCGGTCGATCCAAAATTCCCAAAGCTCGTCGGCCATTGTGGTGACTCGTCTGCTGATTCGGAACGCCGCGTTCGCGGGCCCAAGTGTCGAGACTTACTGAGCTTGATTCTGCAAGGCCAGACCCGAAGCATGGTCGCGCTGATGGATCAGAGCTGATTTTGCTGCGATTTGCGTTTAGAATGACGAATATGAACCTGTTGCGCTTGCTTTCGCGCGTCATCGACGGTGCTCGTGATCTTGATCCCCACGATCCTGGTCGGGACATGGAATTCACACTGGCTGTGATTGGACTGGGCGGGAAACTGGCCAAGGCCGACGGTGTGGTCACATCCGACGAGACGGTGGCGTTCCACCAGATTTTTCGCGCCGAAGGGAACGATTTGCGCCGGACGGACGCTGCGTTCCTGCGCGCGGGGCAGTCAACGCTTGGCTTTGAAAGCTACGCAAAGCGATTGGCCAAGCGGTGGCGGGCGTATCCGTGCTTGTTGGAAGATGTGCTTGATGGGTTGTTTCACATTGCTGCGGCCGATGGCACCGTATCGGATGATGAAATAGACTATCTGCGCCGGGTTGCTGAGATTTTTGGCTTGGCCGAGACGGAGTTTAGCCGGATCGCGGCGGCGTGGGACACCACAGGCCGGGCGGATCCCTATCTGGTGCTCGGCGTGCCGCGCGACATCTCCGATGACGGCTTGCAGCGGGCGTATCGCCGGTTGGCGGCGGCCAACCACCCCGATCGATTTGCAGCGCGCGGGCTGCCCCATGCGGCGGAGCGATTGGCGACGGAGAAAATGGCGGCGATCAACGCGGCCTATGACCAAGTTCGGGTTCGCCGCGGCCTTCGAGCGCATGGTCCGGATTGACGCGAAGGGCCCAGACAACCAACTTCTTCAGAGCCGACACAGGGAGGACGCACAACAATGACGCAGGCCGCACCGATGACAGGGGGTTCGCGTAGGATGGTTCGGGCTTTGGTGTTCGCGTTCAGCGCTATCGGCCTGACGATTTTGGGTTTTTTCGCGTTGGTCGTTTTTGTCTTTGTTTTTCTCGGTTTAATGGCTCTGTTGGGAGCGTTTGCGCTGTATCGCGCTGTGTTTGGACGCCGGCGCGGTCGGTCTCGTTCCTCTCGGAACCACAACGATCATGGCGATGACGGGTTGGTGCTGGACGCCAAACCGGGACCGCATGGCTGGTCCGTCGACTCGGCGCGATAGGCGTGGGGCGCTTGGCGTCCGCTTCGACCCTGGCTGCTCACTCTGATTGGCCACAGGGAATGATGGTCAGCTTTATCGCGTTGTGAGCGTGTGCGTGATACCGAGCGCGTATGCGGCTTCGAGACTTTTTGTTGGTCATGTCTATCGGCCTGATTTGGGGCGCGAATTTCGTGATCACCAAGCTGGCGCTGTCGGGATGGGACGGGTTTGGCGGGGTCCCGCCCTTGTTCCTCGCGGCGTTGCGGTTTGGCTGTGTCGCCCTCGTCTTGTTTTGGTTGCTAAGGCCGATTCCCAGTGATCTTGGTCGGGTCAGCGCGGTTGCACTGTGTTTGGGCGCGCTGCATTTCGCTCTGATGTATCTGGGGCTTGCTGACGCGGCGCCCTCGGCGGCGGCTGTGACGATGCAGCTGATTGCCCCGTTCACCACTGTGCTTTCGGTGATTATCCTGGGTGAGATGGTGGACTGGCGGCGTGGTCTTGGCGTTGGTCTTGCCTTTTTGGGCGTTGCGCTTGTCGCGTATGACCCAGTGACGTTTCAGATCTCGTTTGGCGTTGTGCTGATTGCGGTTTCTGCGTTGGTCGCCGCACTTGGCAGCGTTATGATCAAGGGCTTAAAGCCGCTCAGTCCGTTGCGTATGCAGGCTTGGGCTGGTTTGATTTCCGCGCCGCCGCTGTTGGCGCTCAGTTTTATGCTGGAGAGCGGGCAGACCGCCTCAGTGTCCAGTGGCGGTTGGGGCTTCGCCGCGGCTTTCGTCTACATCGTGGTGATGGCCTCCATCATTGGCCATGGCGGGTATTATTATCTGCTGCGGCGCTACGATGCGTCGTTGATTGCCCCGCAGATCCTCACCGCCCCTTTGTGGGGGTTGGTCTTTGGCGTGTTGGTGTTGGGCGATCCGTTCACGTGGCGTCTGGCGCTCGGCGCCGTTTTGACGCTCAGCGGCGTGTTGTTGATCGTTGTGCGATGGACCCGCAAGCGCGCAGCCGACAGCGGGACGGTTGATCCAGCGTCAGGAGCCGCACAATGAACGCCCTGCCCATTGTTGACGCGGCGTCGCCCAATCATGGCGCGCGCGAGGGCGGGCGGATCGACCTGATCGTGTTGCATTACACCGGCATGGCGAGCGGGGCGGCGGCGTTGCGCCGATTGACCGACCCCAGCCCGACGGTGGGCGCCTATCGTGACGTGGTTCCCGTCAACAGTTTTGGCGACGAGCCCGATGATGCTGCGTTGGGGCGGGTCAGCGCGCACTATCTGGTTGAGACGGACGGCCGGGTGTTGAGGCTGGTGGATGAGGCGCGGGCGGCTTGGCACGCGGGCGTCGCCAGTTGGGGTGGGGCGGGCGACATCAATGATCGCTCGATTGGCGTCGAGATCGTCAATGGCGGTCATGACTATCCTGACGCGCATGGCGCGCCGCCGGCCTATCCGGACGTGCAAACGGCGGCGGTCCTTGGGCTTGTTCGCGATGTCGCCGGCCGACACGCAGTCGCGCCGTGGCGTGTGGTTGGGCATAGCGACGTGGCGCCGGACAGGAAGATGGATCCCGGCGAACATTTTCCTTGGTCTGAGTTGGATGATGCCGGTCTGGCGTTGGGGCCGCGCGGCGTTTCGCGAACGGGCCGGGTCGTTTTGCGGTTGGGCGCGGCTGGGGAGGAGGTGCGTGTGCTGCAGCGGCGCCTCGCCGCCTTGGGCTACGGTGTGGTGGCGACCGGGGGGTACGACGCGCGCACGGCGGACGTCGTTGCAGCGTTCCAGCGCCGGTTCAGATCACCGTCTGATGATCGGATTGATGGCGCGCGCTGGTCTCAATCGGACGCGGATGCGCTTGACGCGGCCTTTATCCGGTGCGCTGCTCTTGCGCGTAAGGGCGAAGCGGCCGGTGCGCCGTGGGCGCGCGGCGTTCCGGTTGATCCGGGCATGAGGCCTGGCGCGATGTGACGCCGTTTCGGGCGTGCTTGTGACATTGGTCTGCTTCCCGCCCCATCAACGCGGCGGCGTACGTTCGTATGATGACGACGGGCTTGGCTGTGGCCAGTTTATCGGCAGTTCCTGTGGTTGCGCAGCAGCGGGGCAAGGCCGGCTCATTGACGCGTCACGCTAGGCTGTTTCGTCTTCGCGCATTTGGGCGGAGCGAGGCGATCCTTGGCGCGTGACCTTAGGACGGTCTCGCTTTGGTCGCCGATTGCGCGTATAGGTGTGTTTGGTTAGGCGGCTGGGTGATCGCTCTTGCGGACCTGGAAACAGGGCAAGGGAGGAAAGTCCGGGCTCCACACAGACACGGCGCCGGGTAACGCCCGGCCGGAGCAATCCGAGGGAAAGCGCCGCAGAAAGCAAACCGCCGCCTGGGCGACCGGGCGGTAAGGGTGAAAGGGTGCGGTAAGAGCGCACCGCGGCCTCAGCAATGGGGTTGGCATGGCAAGCCCCGCCGGGAGCAAGACCGCATAGGAACAGCGCGTGTGGGCTTTGGTCCACACAAGCGTGTCTGGGCGCTGAGCTGTTCGGGTGGGTCGCGTGAGGCGGTGAGCAATCACCGTCCCAGATGAATGATCGCCGCCTGCGCCGTTGTGTTGGGTTTCCCAGCTGGAGGCGCAGGACACAGAACCCGGCTTACATGCCGCCTAACCGCTCGTGTTTGATGATTGACGGCCGCAGACGATGCGAAGCGCCGTGTCTGGCCGCTTCGCATCGCTATGGTGGGCTCGTGTTACTTGGCGCGCACGCGGGTCAAGCGGAAGCGCGTGTCGCCGGTGCTGCTGGGCGCAAAATCCACTGTCCACGCGATTTCATCACGGCACGCATCCACAAGCCAGGTCTCAGTCCATGGCGAATTGGCGGTGCGTCGGCGCGAGGCGATGCGACGGTCCAAGAGTTCAACGCTGGAGGGATCGCAAGAAATCCCCGTGGAACGGGTCACGTCCGCGGCGCTGCGCTGTTGAATTTGACCGAGCACTTCGGCGCTCAGCGAGTCGCTGGCGAAGGACACGCCTGGGTAGGACGCACGCGGCGCGTCGATCACCGGGCGCGACAATGGCGTGGGCTCGGTCGCGACCGGGGCTTCGGTCGGCGGTTCGGAATCGGAGGCGCATGCGGCGACCAAGGCGGCGGCGGCGAAGCAAGCGGTGATGCGAAACATGAAGCGTTCCCCTCAATTGTGGAGATCTCGACCGTCCGCAGACAATCGAGGCGTGTCAAGAGTTCGGCCGCCTTATGCAGCGGACCAAGGCGTCGTATACAGAGGTGCGCGCCGAGTGGGGAGAATTTTAGGCCACTCTTGGCGGTTTTTTGTTTGTCCGCCGCGTCTTGTGTGTCGAGCGCGTTCAGTTTCAGTCCAGGGAGACCATTCAGATGACAAGCGAGCCATTGACTGCGCCTGGTGAGGCGGTGGCCGATCGTGACGCGGCGACCGCCGGGTTTGTGATGAACCACACCATGCTGAGGGTGCGCGATCCTGACGCTTCGTTGCGCTTTTATGTGGGCGTGCTGGGCATGAAGTTGCTGCGACGCATCGATAATGAGAACGGGCGGTTCACGCTGTATTTTGTTGGCTACGCTGATGAGGATCCACCCAGCGATCCTGATGCGCTGCGCAACTATATGAGCCGGCGTATGGGGCTGGTTGAGCTCACCCACAATTGGGGCACCGAAAACGATCCGGACTTCGCCGGCTACCATGACGGCAACGCCGCACCGCGTGGGTTTGGTCATATCGCCGTGACCGTTCCCGATCTTGACGCCGCCTGTGCGCGGTTTGAAAAGCTCGGCGTGCCGTTTCAAAAGCGCCTGAGCGAGGGGATGATGAAGACCATCGCCTTCATTAAAGACCCTGATGGGTATTGGGTGGAGATTTTGCGCAAGGCCTAAGCGTTTCCTGGCGAGGGAGCAGCGACCATGGCCGCCGCCCGCCATCCCACCGCATCCCATGACCAACCACGGCGCGCACCCAAGGGGCGCGCCGTTTTTCGTTGTCGCCCTAGAATATAGAAAGAACAAAGGCGAATATAGGGGGAACATCAACGAGGTGTTCCAACATGAAACCGATGTTTCCCACAAAATGGCGTAGATTCCCATTGTGAACCATAAATTCCCATGCTAAGGGCGCATTCATGATGGGCGCTCTGGGCGACGTGCGGCCGGTTTGGAAAAGGACGGCGCGGTGTTTTTGGGGACTCATGTCAATGGGGTGGATGCCAAAGGACGCGTGTCCGCCCCGGCCGAGTTCCGGAGTGTGGCCCGCGATGAGGGTCTGGAAGGCGTTTATGTCTGGCCGTCCATTGCGGGCGGCTATTTGGAGGGATGCGGAGCCGAACTGATGCAGCGCTACCAAGAGAAACTGCGGCAGCGTGATCCGTTTGACGATACGAGCGACGACTTTGCCCAAGTCGTGCTCGGGCAGGCTCGATTGTTGAAGTTTGATGCGACGGGACGGGTGACCTTGCCGGCTGTGTTCATCCAGGAGGTGGGGCTGGCCGATCAAGCCGCGTTTGTCGGCCTGGGGGACAAGTTTCAAATCTGGGAGCCGGATCGGCGCGATTCACACCTGCGCGACGCGCGGACGCGATTGCAGCGGAAAACTCCTGGCAATCGCAGCCAACACGGCCAAGGTGGCGAGCAGTCGGCCGGAGGCGGCCAGGGATGAGGCTGAAAGAGAGGTGCCCAGTCAGCGACGAACGTGACACCACGCCCAGACAGGCGCGTCATGCGCCCGTTATGTTGGCCGAAGCTGTCGAGGCGTTGGCGCCCCGGGACGGCGGGGCGTATCTCGACGCCACGTTCGGGGCGGGCGGGTATACGCGGGCGTTGCTGTCGGAAGCCGACTGTCGGGTGCTTGGCGTGGACCGCGATCCGTCGGTGCGGGTGTTGGCCGACCGGCTGCGGGCGGCGTTTCCCCATCGGTTCGTGTTCGCTTCGACGCGATTTTCAGCCATGGAAGAAGCCGCGGACATGGCCAAGTTCTCCGGTTTTGACGGCGTGGTTATGGATGTGGGCGTGTCGTCGATGCAGTTGGACACGCCCGAGCGGGGGTTCTCGTTTCGCTTTGACGGGCCGCTCAACATGCGCATGGCCGATCAGGGGCCGACCGCCGCTGACGCCGTCGCTCAACTCACCGAGGATGAGCTGGCCGATGTCATTTTTCACTATGGCGAGGAGCGCAAGTCCCGGCGGGTGGCGCGCGCCATTGTCAACGCGCGCGCCCAAGGCCCCATCACCAGTACGCTGCAACTTGCCGACATTGTCGCGGGCGCGGTTGGATCCGGGGATGGGCGGATTCATCCTGCAACCCGTACGTTCCAAGCCCTGCGAATCTTGGTGAATGACGAATTGGGCGAACTCGCTGCCGGCCTGTCGGCGGCTGAGCGCCTGTTGAGGCCGGGTGGTCGGCTGGTGGTGGTCTCGTTCCACTCGCTCGAGGATCGCGTGGTCAAAAGTTTCCTGCGTCGGCGCGCAGGAATGGAGGCGGGCGCATCTCGACACGCGCCCCCCGTCGTGGATGCGCCCGTCTCCAGTTTTCGCCTTCTTTTTACCGGCGCGCAAGCGCCTGGCGAGCAAGAGGCCATTGAAAATCCGCGGGCGCGTTCAGCCAAGTTGCGCGCAGCGGTGCGCACCGACGCGCCGGCGTTCGCCAGCGGCGATATCGATCTGCCCCGGCCGGCCGCGCGGCTCCTTGTGGGGATCGGTTCATGATACGGTGGTTGTTCGGCGCATCTGCTTTGGCGCTTCTGGCGATGGCGGGGCTTGCGTATACAACGGCGGAGCAGGCCAAACAGGACCGTGCTGAGCTTGCCGCTTTGCGCGCTGAGCAAAACCGCTTGTTAAACGACATGGCCGCGCTTGAAGCTGAGTTGGCGTATCTCGAAGCGCCCCAGCGTTTGGCGGCTCTCAGCGCGGCTCACTTGGATTTGGCGCCCACAGACCCGCTGCAAGTGGTTTCGCTCGACGAAGCGCCGGATGTTCTGGGTGGTGAGGCGTTTTGGAGCCGCGGCTATCGTAACCTGCCAATCGCCGCCGTGGCGCTCACGGACCTTGCGGGCACCGAACGTGTCGACGTTCCCGATGACGCCGAGGACGAAAGGGAGGATCCGCTCGCGGCTTCCGATGAGGATGGTGAGCCTAGCGAGGACGGGGGATAATGGACGCGTCTGAACGGGTGCGCGGGCCGGTGTTGCGGGTGCGCCCATCGTCACGCGGGCTGTTGGTGGCGGCGGGCGTGTTTGTGATGGCGTTCGGCGTGATGGGGGTGCGCGCTTTGCAGCTGGGTTTGGGCGCCTCGCCAGCCGCGCCGTCGGTTCTGGATTTGGAGCGGCGGGGGCTCGCATGGCGTGGGGATCTGGTTGATCGCCATGGTGAAATCCTCGCCACGACGCTGGATGCTTATGTTCTGGCCGCTAAGCCTGATGAGGTGTGGGACCCGCGCGCCACGGCGCAAGCGCTGGTGAGCGTGCTCGGCGAGTTGGACGTCGAGGACGTCGTCGCTCGGCTTTCGGATACGTCGCGCGGGCAGGTATGGCTGGCGCGCGGGGTCACGCCCAGCGAACGCGACGCCATCTTCGCCAAGGGGTTGCCGGGCGTCGTGTTTGAGATCGAGCCGCGGCGTCTTTACCCGCGCGGTCGATTGGGCGCTCACGTCATTGGCTTTACCACCGTGGACGGCGAGGGGGTTGCGGGCGCTGAAGCGGCGTTCGATGCGCGTTTGCGCGAAGGCGAGACCGTGCGCCTATCGCTCGATTTGCGGGTGCAGCACGTGCTCGACGAGGAATTGCGCGAAAGCCTTGCGACGTTCGGGGCGCGCCGCGCCGCCGGACTTGTGATGCACGCCCACACCGGCGAGGTGCTCGCCATGGTGTCGTTGCCCGACTATGACCCAAACGCGCCATCGGCGTTTGAAACCACCGCACAGAACAATCTCGCGCTCGGCGGGCGGTTTGAGCTGGGGTCGGTGTTCAAGCCCGTGACCTACGCCATCGCCTTTGACAATCAGTCTTTGGACAACGACACCGAGTTGGCGACCACCCCTTTGGCGGCGGGCGGCCATGAAATCACGGACTTTTCGCGCAACAGCCCGCTGTTGACGCCGCGTCACGCGTTGCGGGTTTCTTCGAATACGGCGGCGGCTCGAACGGCGCTGCTGATCGATCCGGTTGTGCTGCAGGGCTATTTTTCCGCGCTTGGTTTGTTGGCGGCGCCTGACACGGACTTGCCGGAAGCGGCCGCCCCGCTCTTGCCCGTCCAGTGGGGCGTGGTCGAGCGCGCCACCATCGGTTTCGGCCATGGGATGGCCATGAGTCCAACCGCGTTTGCTGCGGCTTTTGCCAGTGTTGTCAATGGCGGTTTCCGTGTGAGTCCGCGGTTTGAGGTTGGGAGTGATCGGCCCGATCGGTTGGCTGTGTTCGCGCCTGAAACCAGCGCGGAGTTGATCGGTTGGATGCGCGGTGTGGTTGAGCAGGGCACCGGACATCGCGCACAGGTTGACGGATACGCTTTGTCCGGCAAGACAGGGACGGCGGAAAAAGCTCGTGCCGGCGGCTATGATGAGTCTAGAAACCTCACTTCGTTTGTGGCCGCCTTCCCCGGCGACACGCCCGAGTATGTGGTGTTTGTGATGTTGGACGAACCAGCGCGCGGACAATCGCCGGACGATCGTCCCATGGGCGGCACCACGGCTGCGCCGACGGTCGCGGCCATCGTGACGCGGATTGGACCGATCTTGGGACTGAGGCCGCGCCGCGAGGAGGGGGCGGGGTGAAACTGGAAGACCTTGCAGGCGGCGCCGAGGGCCTCTCGGAGGCCGCGCGCGATCTGGAGATCACGGGGCTGACGGCGGACAGCCGGCGGGTGCGCCCTGGTTTTGTGTTCGCTGCGCTCAAAGGCGTGAATGTTGACGGGGCGCGGTTTGCGCCAGCCGCGGTGGCGGCGGGGGCCGCAGCGGTGTTGATGGACGAGCACGGCGCGGCGCCGGGGGACGTGGCGGTCATTCGGGACGCCAATCCTCGCCGACGTTTGGCGGAAATGGCGGCGCGTTTTTCCCCGCGTCAACCCGAGGTTATTGCTGCGGTGACGGGCACCAACGGCAAGAGCTCGACCGTGGAGTTTCTGCGCCAGATTTGGGCCATGGCCGGCCATGAGGCGGCGTGCCTTGGCACGTTGGGGGTTACGCGCGCAGGCGGGGTGACGGCCGATCTGGGCCACACCACGCCGGACCCCGTGGCGGTGCACGAGACGTTGGACGGGCTCGCTCAGGATGGGGTGACCCATTTGGCGCTGGAGGCCTCTAGCCATGGACTCGCGCAGTACCGGCTTGATGCGGTGCGGTTTATGGTTGTCGGCTTTTTGAACCTTACCCAAGATCACTTGGACTATCACGCGAGCTTTGACGATTATTTCGCCGCTAAACTGCGCTTGTTCACAGAACTCGCTTCAGATGGAGCCTCGGCCATCGTCAATACCGACAGCGACTACGGCGTAACCGTGGCTGACCGGTGCGCCGCGCGAGGGTTGTCGGTCACCCGTGTGGGGTGGCGCGGCCCAGACGTGCGTTTGCGCGAACTCATGCCTCGGTCGGCCGGGCAGCGGTTGGAGCTGGTGATCAACGGCCGTGAAGCGAGCGTGGAGGCGCCGCTGGTCGGCGAGTTTCAAGCGCTCAATGTGATGGCGGCGGCCGGCATGGCGCTCGCCACCGGGGTCAGCCAGGCTGTGGTGCTGGACGCGATCGCCAAGCTGCGCGGCGTGCGGGGGCGCATGGAGCTGGCCGGCCTTGGGCCAGGCGGTGCGCCAGTTTTCGTTGATTACGCCCACACCCCCGATGGGTTGGAGAAGCTGCTCAAGGCCCTACGGCCGCACACCCAAGCCAAGCTCTCGGTGGTGTTTGGTTGCGGCGGTGATCGTGATCCCACCAAGCGGGCGCCCATGGGCGCGGTGGCCGCGCGGCTGGCCGATCACGTGATCGTGACTGATGACAACCCGCGCTCGGAGGATCCGGCGGCGATTCGGGCCGCCGTCCTGTCGGCTGCGCCCGAGGCGCGCGAGATTGGCGACCGGGCCGAAGCGATCGCGGCTGGGATCGCGGGCCTTGAGGCGGGCGACGCGCTCGTCATTGCGGGAAAAGGACACGAAACCGGACAAATTGTGGGTGATCGCGTCATAGCATTTGACGACGTGCTTGTGGCGCGCGATGCGCTGGACGCGGTAAGCACGCGTTCGACCTGAGGGAGGCGGCATGGACCTGGATCGCGACACCGAACCCTTATGGACGTCAGCTGAGGCGGCGACCGCGACCGGCGGGCGCGCCGTTGGACGATGGTTGGCGGGCGGGGTCTCGATCGACACGCGCGATATGGCGCCCGGCGATTTGTTCATTGCGCTGAAGGATAAGCGCGATGGTCATGAGTTCGTGCTCGACGCCTATGCGGCCGGGGCGAGCGCGGCGTTGGTGGAGCGGCGCTCGGGTGAGGGGCCGGCCTTGGTGGTGCCCAACAGCCTTAAGGGACTGCAGGCGCTGGGCGAGGCTGCACGAGACCGTTGTCCAGCACGGCGGGTGGCGGTGACCGGATCGGTCGGCAAAACGAGCATGAAAGAAGCCTTGGCGCTGATCTTTGGTCGGGTCGGGCGCGGGCACGCTTCTGAGCGGTCCTTCAACAACCATTGGGGCGTGCCCTTGTCATTGTCGAGGATGCCGCGGGCGAGTTCATCCTCCCCGAAGTCGACGCCGAGTCGT
>CAZADA010000082.1:2182-12579 GCA_964483775.1 uncultured Caulobacterales bacterium | reverse complement strand
CCCAGCCGCGCGCCTGTCTGTACAACGGGGTTGATCGCGAGCGCATTGCATTTGACGCCGACGGGCCGGGCGCGTACGCCGCCACGGTGATCCTCGAGCGCGATGTGACCCTGCAAGTCCAGCGCCCCTACACCATCGACTGGACCATGCTCATCGAGCCCGATGCGCCGCCCACCGCCAGCTTTGTTGGGGAAACCGGGGAAAGCCCGCGCCAAGAACTGACCTTCAGCTACACCGCCGAGGACGACTATCCCGGCCTTGACCTCGCTTTGCGCCTAACCCGGATTGATACCGGGGAGAGCTTTGATGAACCGCTCGAGGCGCCCGCGCCCGATGTCGAGCAAACTGACGCGCGCCTGGACTATGTCAAACACCCCTGGGCGGGCCTTGACGTGTCGGCCCAGCTCATCGCCACCGACGCCCGCGGTCAAGAAGGGCGCAGCGAGCCAATCACCATCACCTTGCCGATGAAGCTGTTCCTGGATCCGCTCGCCGACTCGATCGCCCACGAGCGCATGGTCCTGATCCGAGACACCACGCCCTATGCCGAAGGTCCGGTGATCCGCGCCGTGTCCGCGCCCGTCCTCGGCGACGACGCCATGATGGTCAACGCCGCCGAACAGCGCATCGCCTACGCACCCCAGAGCGTGAAGCGCGTCCACGACGCGTTGGAGCTGTTGCAAATGGGCTCGGGCCGGTTCGCTGACAATTTCAGCGTGCACACTGCGCTCGCCTTCACATCAAGGACGCTTGAGCGCGCTGCGTCGCGTGACGATCTCGCCGGCTTGGACGAAGTGTTGTGGCAAGCCGCGCTCACCGCTGACGGCAGCCAGCTCGACAACGCCCGGCGCGCCTTTGAAGCCGCCCGCCAAGCTCTGGCCGACGCACTGGCCCGCGGCGCAAGCCCCGAAGAAATTCAACGCCGTGTCGAAGCGTTCCGCGAGGCGGCCGATCGCTACATGGACTTGCTTCTGGCTGAGGCGATCTTGAACGAGAACTTCGCCGAGGCCAGTGAGGGCCAGATGGGCATGCCAGGCGGCGGCCCGAGCACCGACGATCTTCAACGCATGCTGCAAGAGCTAGAGGATCTGTCCAACACCGGTTCGCTTGACGATGCGCGTCGCCTTCTCGACAGCCTGTCCGAGCGACTGGCGAACATGGAAATGCAGCTGAACCCCAACACGGGCGGCGGCGGAGGCGGGGGGCCCGAAATCCCGTTGGAAACCGACGAGGTGCAAGAAGCCCTCGGCGATCTGAGCGAGGTGATCGGCGAACAGCGCGGCCTGGCCGACGAAACCCAGCAGCGCGCATCAGGCGAAGACGAGGGCGATCAGTCCGGCCAGGGCGAAGGTGGAGACCAACAGGGTGAGGAGAACCAGCCCGGTGAGGGTCAGAGCGAGAACCAACCCGGCAATGAACAAGGGGCTGGCGCTGGCGAGCAACAACCGAACGGCGAGCCCAATGGCGGCGCCGGCGGCGAGCGCGACAATCTCGATCCGAACGCGGGCGGCGCCATTGGTGATCTGGCCGATCGCCAGGCCGAACTAGCCGACCGCCTCGCCAACATTCGTCGCAGCCTGGAAGACGCCGAGATGGGCGACCTCGCCGACATTCTTGAGGACGCCGAACGGGCCATGCGCGACGCCGCGCGCGATCTTGAATTCAACAATGAACAAGGCGCCGCCATTGACCAAAGCGACGCCCTCGACGCCCTGCGCGGCGCCGCCGAAGCCATCGGTGAGGAACGCCTCGCCCAGCGCCTGGCCGAACTGGGAGAACTGTCCGACGAAGAGCTCGACGAAATCCGCGACCGCCTACAAGCCGATCCGGACGCATCGCTCGACGACATCGCCCGCCAGTTGTCCGAACTCGATCGTGATCCCATCGGCCGTAACCTTGACGGCGTCAATGCGCGCAGCGGCGACAACGCCGGCGTCAACATCCCCGACGAAGACGACATCAAACGCGCGCGCAGCATCCTGGATGAATTGCGCAGGCGAGCCGGCGAATCCGGGCGCGATGAGGACGAACTCGATTACATTCAGCGCCTGCTCGAACTGTTCTAGGACGAAGACGCGCGAGCGGGTCGCGAGCGCCGTTGGGGATTAAGGGTGCGGCGGATCACCGTGATCAACATCATCACCAGTGTCAGGCGCAGCCTCGCCCGCAGCATCCGGTTCAGCCGCGCCAGCGTCGACCGGCTGGGCCCCCGCGTCCGGGAACGTCTTCGTGAAAAACAGGTCCACATCGACGCCATCGCCCGGCGGATCGGCAAACACAGCGGTGAACTCCGCAATGCCGCGCCCGTCCACTTCGACAACCGACAGCGCCGCCAGGCGATCCATCACCACCATGCCCTGACGGTTGCGGACCTGAACACGCAGCAACGGCGCACGTCGAGCCGCATCGCCGGGATTGCGCACCAACGCGCTCACTTCAAGAACTTCGCGCCCGTCGACAAGGTCACGCCGCGCCACCACACTATCGGGCGCAATCACCAAACCAGAGCTGGTCGTCGACAAACCGACCAACGCATAAGCGCTTGCCGCCTGGGGCCAGATGCGCACCAGCTCGGTGCGAAACACCAAGGCCGCCGCAAAAACGCCCGCGAGCACGCCGGCGGCCACGCCCCAAGCAGCGAACCCGCGCGGCGATCCGCCGACACGCGCCGCCTCAGATGGCGAGGGCGCCGCCACGCCCGCCGCTTCGATCGCCAAGGGATCAACCGTTTCGCTCAGCGGATCCGTCGGATCGACCGAATCAGCCAAGTCTTCAACGGTCGCGCGCCAGACAGCCGAACACGCTGCGCAACGCACAACCCGCCCCTCAGGACCGATTTGCGCATCGCCAATAAAGTAACGTGTGGAGCATTCAGGACAGGTCAGTATCATAACGCCGCCACGTCGACCTCAAGAGTTTCGTAACAGGGGTCGCGGAGAACGCACATCATGTCTAGGCCCGTTTCCCCAACTGCAACACCCGCCGTCCACCTGGAAAACGTTGGACTGCGGTACGGCCGCGGCGCCGAAGTGCTCCGCGACGTCAGCTTCACCCTACCCCAAGGATCATTCCATTTCCTCACCGGACCCTCAGGTGCGGGAAAAACATCATTGCTCAAATTGCTTTACCTTGCCCTTCGCCCCAACCGAGGGCTGGTGTTTGTGTTTGGCCAGGATGTGAGCCGTCCCGAGCGCCGGCAGATTCCCCAACTGCGGCGTAGGATTGGCGTGGTGTTCCAGGATTTCCGATTGATCGATCACCTCTCCGTTTTCGACAATGTCGCTTTGCCGCTGCGCGTGTCGGGCCAAAAGCCGGCAGATTACGCCGACGACATTGACGAGTTGCTCAATTGGGTCGGTCTCGGCGATCGTCGTCACGCGTTTCCCTCAACGCTGTCCGGCGGTGAGAAACAACGCGTCGCCATCGCGCGCGCCGTCATCAACCGGCCAGACTTGCTGCTCGCCGATGAGCCCACAGGCAATGTCGATCCGCAAATGGGCGATCGTCTCATCAACTTACTGCTGCAACTGAACCGGCAGGGCGCGGCGGTCCTTGTCGCAACGCACGATCCAGAGCTGGTGCGCGCCGTCGATGCGCCGGTGCTTGAATTTGACCAAGGCGCCGTGACGCGCCGGCGCAGGCAGGTGGCATGATCACACTCGGTCAAAGCCCATCGGCCCCGCTCTTCCCCCCCGAACCGAGCGCGGATCGCGCGCTGCTCGCTGTCGTCGCTATTTTGGCGGCCATGGCCTGCGCGGCGGCCATGCTGGCCAAGTTTGTCTGGACCCAAGCGGAGGCTTGGACCGCTCATTTGGACAGCAAAATCACCGTTGAGGTCGCCTCCGAAGCTGGGCTCACCGGCCTCGAGACCGCTCAAGAGGCCGCCTTCCTGCTCAGCCAGCAGCCTGGCGTCGTCGAAGCGACAGCCCTGAACGCTGAGGACTACAGTGAACTGCTCGGTCCATGGTTTGGCGTGGAGACGCTGCCAGACACCCTACCTCTGCCGGGCATGGTTGACGTCGCGTTTGATCCCCGCACGCCGCCCGATCCCGCCCAGCTCGCCGCAGCGCTGAACAATGCAGGTTTCACCGTAACCGTTGATGACCACGGGATCTGGCGGGAGCGCATCGAACAATTGACCGACACAGCGCGCTGGAGCAGCCTCACCGCCATGGTTTTGCTGATCGCGGCGTGCGCCCTGGTGACGGTGTTTGCTGCGCGCGCCAGCTTGCGCGCCCGCCGCGACGTGGTTGAAGTGCTGCACCTGGCTGGAGCGCACGACGCGTTCATCGCCAGCGAAGTGACCCGGCGCTTTCTGGTGCTGGGCGGCAAGGCCGGAGGACTGGGCGCTGGGCTCGCGGCATGCGCGGGGCTGCTTTGGTGGCTGACAACGCGCGCTAGCGATCAGACACGGGAGTTGCTAGAGGGCTTCCGCTTAACGCCGTGGGACGGCGTGATTCTGGTCGCCACACCTGTGCTGACAGCGGCCATTGCGGCGACGGCGGCCCGCCACGCCGCGTTGGCGACGCTGAGGGAGACGCCGTCATGATGATCAGTCGGGTCGTCCGTGTGGCGCTTTTGGCCGCCGCCACAGCCTTTGTTGGCGGCGGTGTGGTTTTCGCTGAGCTGACGACGCGCAAACGTCCTGATCCCAATCTGGACAAGGCCGACGCCATCATCGCCCTGACCGGCGGAGGCGGCGCGCGCCTGACCGCCGCGGTCGAGCTCGCCCAACGCACCTCGACGGGCGTGGTGTTCATTTCCGGCGTCAACCCGAACACGCCCGATGCGGCTGTGTGCGAACTCGCCAACGCCAGCGACACCATCTGCCAAGATCGGGTCGAGATCGGCCGCAACGCCACTTCGACCCGTGAAAATGCGCTCGAAGTCGCAGCCTGGGCGCGTGAGCATGGCCACAACGCCCTGATCATCGTGACATCGGACTACCACATGCCGCGCAGTGTGGTGGAAATCCAGGCCCAGCTCCCTGATGTCGAGCTGATACCCTATCGGGTGCACCTGGAGCCCAACCGCCCCTGGTGGACAAGCCCCAACGCCGTACGCCATTTGTCGGTGGAGTATGTAAAATTCCTCGTCGTCAGGATTGGTCCGCCCCGAAAGGCTCAATCATGAATGCCCTGCGATCACTGGCGTTCGTCATTTGGATGTACGGTTTGATGGTCGTCATGGGCGTTCTGTGCGCGCCTTCGCTGCTGATGTCCCGCCAAGCCGTGCGCGCCTGTTTCGACGTGTGGTTCAAGCTCGTGCTGTGGGGGCTTCGGGTCTTTTGCGGTCTCACCTACGAGCTGCGCGGCGCCGCCAATGTGCCCGAAGGCGGCGCGTTGATCGCCATGAAGCACCAATCCATGTTCGACACCCTCGCGCCATGGCAGTTTTTGAAAGACCCCTGCATTATCCTCAAGAAGTCGCTGATTTTCCTGCCCATTTTTGGCTGGTACGCACTCAGGCTAAAGAACATTCCCATTGACCGCGCCGGCGGCGCCAAGACCCTGAAGGCCATGACCAAGCTGGCCAAGGTCCGCGCCGAAGAGGGCCGCCAAGTGCTCATTTTCCCCGAGGGCACCCGCGGCTGGCCCGGCGAGAAGATCGCCTACAAGCCCGGCATTGCGCTTCTTTACGCCGAGATGGGCGTTCCTTGTGTCCCCATCGCCGTCAATTCAGGACTGTACTGGCCCCCTCATGGTTTCGAGCGCCGCCCCGGCAAGATCATTGTTGAGGTGTTGCCCGCCATCCCACCGGGATTGAAACGCGCCGAATTTATGCGCGAACTTGAGGCGCGCATCGAAACCGCCTCGGACGCCCTGCTCGACGAGTCCGTTCCCAGGGGGGCGGGGGCCGCCGCCAACACCAAGAGCCCAGCATGACCGACACATCCGCGCCGCGTCGCGCCCGCAGCCTGCCCATCTGGCTGCCCTTTGCGATTTTGATGACGATCCTCGCTCTGTTTTCAGTGTACTGGGGCGTGGTCCGGTGGCAGGCGGTCCAGATTGTTCACGCGCAAATCGACGCGCTCGAGGACCAAGGCTACGTCATCGACTATGACCGTATGCGGTCGGGCGGTTACCCCTTGCGCGTGACCGCGATTTTCGACGACCTACAGATCACAACGCCGCCAGACAATGACGGCCGAGCCACCCAGGTGCTGGCCGACAGCCTACGAATCCACGTGCTGCCGCTCAACTTCACCAAGATCCGTGCTGAACTGCGCGACGGCGTTGAGCTGTTGTCGCTCACACCCCAAGGCCCCACGCCATGGGTCACAACGGACCGCGCCGTCGTCAACATCCGTTTGGCCGACATTTTCGCAACGCCCCATGTCCGCCAGATCGCCGTGGCCGCTGGCGCCAGCGCCGTCACCGGCGAGGACGAAAGCGGACCAACAACCACCCGCATTGGTGGGGCGCGCGTGATCCTCGGTCCCGACCGGCAGGGCGACCGCCTCCGCGCCGACATCACCTTGAGCCAACCGGCATTCAACGGCGCAAACGGCGAGGATCTGCCCGAGCGCCTCCATCTCGAAGCGTCGATCCGCGATGTGCACCTGTTCGAACCAAGCTTAGCCGCAGTGTTCTTCCCCGATGCGCCGGACACAGCCTTTCGTTACGACCCCAACGACGATCGCGATCATGTGAATCTACGCGGGGAAATGACGTGGAGCGCGAGCGAGGCGTCAGTGGCCATGGCCAGCCGTATGCGCCTGAACCCCGACGGGTTACTCGATGGCGCCGGCCAATTCGCGATGAAAGAACCGCGCAGCGCGTTCCGACACATGACCGCGGTCGGTGTGTTCGACGAAGAGCAAGGCGACTACCTGGCCGAAGCCATTGAACGCTATATGCGCAACACCAACCGCAACTCCCTCTCAGTCAACGTCAAAGACGGCAGGTTGCTCGTTGAAATCCCGCTGACCGAGCTGTTTGCGATCGATCTGCCGCTCCAGGCTTGGTGTGAAGACACCGGCCCGCTCGCGCCGCAGGACCATTGCCGCACGCGCTAGCTCAAAGCAGCCACAGCCTCCTCCAGCGCAACAATCACCCGCGCGGTGTCATCGGCCCGCCCGACTGTCACCCGCAGATAGGCGTCCAACCCGTAGGCGCCAAGCGGACGCACCAACAGCCCTGCGGTCTCGAGCGCCTGATTGACCGCCCTGGCCTGATCGCCATCACCGAAACGCAACAACACAAAATTGCCCGCCGACGGGGCCGCCAACACCCCCAAACGTTGCGCAGCATCGCCAAGCTTGGCGCGATCGTCGGCGTTGTGCGCAACGCTGGCGGCCACATGCGCCTGATCACCGAGAGCCGCCACGCCTGCGGCCAACGCTGGCGCGGTGACATTGAACGGCGCGCGCACGCGATGGAGCACATCGATGATCGCCTGCGGCCCATAGGCCCAACCCAGCCGCAGCGCCGCCAGGCCATACACCTTTGAAAACGTGCGCGTGACCACAACGTTCGCGGCGCTCTTGGCGAGCGTCATACCATCATCGTAATCGGCGCGCCCTTCCCCGTACGCATACTCCGCATACGCGCCGTCCAACACCAACACGACATCGCCAGGCAGCCCGGCGTGCAGCCGCGCGATCTCATCGCCGGGCAGATAGGTCCCCGTCGGGTTGTTGGGATAGGCCAACATCACCAGCCGCGTGCGCGCATTCACCCGAGCCAAAAGCGCATCGACATCGCTCGTCAGCGCAACCTCCGGCGCCGCCACAGGCTGGGCGCCAACCTGCTGAGCGGCCAACGCATAAACGAGAAATCCGTGGGCGCTGTGCAGCACCTCGTCGCCCGGCCCCGCATACGCGCGCACCAACAACTGAAGGATCTCATCCGACCCAGCGCCACACACAACGCGTTCAGCCTCAAGGCCATGGTGTTCCGCCAGGCGCTCGCGCAAAATGTGAGCCCCGCCGTCGGGATACAGCGCCAGATCGCCGGCGACCGCGCGGTACGCGTCCATCGCTTTCGCACTCGGGCCATAGGGATTTTCATTGGCCGACAGCTTGACCGCGCGCATGCCCGGTTCGCCCGCCTTCCCGCCAACATAAGGAGCGATGGCGGCCAATCCGGGCCGCGCCTGAGGCCGCGCTGGGCCGATCACAGTGTCAAGATCCGTCATGCTCGCCGTTTCAGCACACCACACCCGGGCGCGCCAGGATCAGCCCCATCAGTGCGATCACGCATCGCCGCCGGGCGCTGACGAGCCGTCACGCCGGCCAAACTGGGACGAAAGGCGGGATTGAGCGCCCGCGTTCCCCGCACCGGCCGGACCACGTGCTTCACAGCCTCAACCATCAACACGCCGCCAAACCTGGGAGCCACCCGCTCGCCCACCCGTTCAAAGCTCCGCGCCGCGCGTAGGAGCGGCCCCAGCTGCCATGGCGGTGCATAAACCGCCCGCGCCCACGCCACCGGCTCCAAGTCCGCGCGACGCAGCGCCACATTCAATTGTGTGCGCGAGAATGATCGGCCATGGCCAAAGGGCGTGCTTTCCACCTGCGCCCAAATCCCCCGCCGATTGGCCACGATCACCATCACCCGTCCGGCGGGCGCCGTGATCCGCCGCACTTCGGCGAGCATGGCGCTCAACGCCTCGGTTTCTTCGAGCACGTGCGCCACGATCACACGATCAAACTGCGAATCGCGAAACGGCGTCTCACCTTCAAGGCACAACACGCTGCGCATCAAACCATCCAGCGGCCAACACTCCACCCCCTGGGCCGCCGGCATCGCCGCGATCACCGAACGCGCCTCGGCGACATAGGGCCCTAACAGCGGCGCAGCGTAACCCAGGCCCAACATGTCCAGACCCCTGGCTTGCGGCCAAAGCGCGCTGAGTCGTCGTATCAGCATGCGCCGCGCCACCTTTCCCAGCGGACTGGTGTAAAACCGTCGCAGCTCCGTGACGTCAATCCGCATGGCCCATCGCCTTCTTTGCGCCGATCCCGACCAATCTACGTTGAATTGGCGTCCTGGGCGATGGAATTGCGCAAGGCCCTCACCAAGGCCCTTGACGCCCGCGCGCTGGGCGTGATGGTTCGCCCATGACCCTTAGCGTGCGACAATTTCTGTGCCTGCAGGACAATTACGGTTTCCTCGCACATGACGAGGCGACCGGCGAAACCGCGGCGATAGACACCCCCGACGCGGAGGTGATCCTCGCCGAAGCCGCCAGGGCAAACTGGACCATCACCCAGATCTGGAACACCCATCACCATTTTGACCACACCGGCGGCAATCTCGCGGTCAAGGCCGCGACCAACGCGCCAATCTTCGCCCCAAGTGCAGAAGCCCATCGCATCCAAGGGGTCGACCATCCGCTCAACGAAGGCGACCGCGTGTCGTTGGGGCAAAGCACGGCGCAGGTCATCGAAACGCCCGGGCACACCGCCGGGCATATCGCCTATCACTTCGCCGACGACCAGATTGCGTTTGTTGGCGACACGCTGTTCGCGCTCGGGTGTGGTCGGTTGTTTGAAGGCACAGCCGAGCAAATGTGGACGAGCCTGTCCAAACTCACCGCCCTGCCGCGCGAGACGACGATCTATTGCGCGCACGAATACACCCAAGCCAACGCCCAATTCGCCCGCACCATCGAGCCGGACAATGCGCAATTGGCGGCGCGCGCTGAAACCATAGCCGCCGACCGCGCCAAAGGCGAAGCCACCGTGCCCACAACCATTGGCCTTGAGCTGGACACCAACCCGTTTGTGCGCCCACGCGCGCCGGCGATCCGCGCCCATTTGGCCATGCCACACGCTGACGACGCTGAGGTCTTTGCTGAGATCCGCCGGCGCAAGGACGCGTTTTGACGACCAGCCCGCCAACGCACGCGAGCACGCCCAGGCCCCAACCCATGGCGTACACCGTGCGACGCTGCGATCCGCGCGATGCGCCCGTCCTCGCCCTTCTCGGCCAGGCCACATTCTATGAAGCGTTCTGCGATGTGGTGACCGGACCGGACTTGCTCGACCACTGCCAACGCCAACACAGCGAGCAGATCTACGCCGACTGGCTCACCGCCCCCAACAAAACGATCTGGCTCGGCGAACACGCCACATCCGGCGCCGCGCTAGGCTACGCCGCCCTGGTCCCGCCAGAATTGCCGGAAGTCGCGCTTCACCCCGATGACCTGGAGCTCAAGCGTATCTACACGCTGTGGCGCACCTTCGGCTCGGGCCTGGCCCAATCCCTACTAGAGATCACCATCGATCATGCACGCACCGCCGACGCCAAGCGCCTCCTCCTGGGCGTTTACGAAGACAACCGTCGCGCCATCGCCTTTTATGAGCGCAATGGCTTTCGCAAGATCGGCGCGCGCACCTTCAGCGTCGGCGCGGCCGCCTACTCTGATTGGGTCATGGCGCGACAACTGTA
>CAZADA010000082.1:0-2172 GCA_964483775.1 uncultured Caulobacterales bacterium | reverse complement strand
GCCGGTGATGAAGCCGTCGTCGTCAGCGACCAAGAACACCACACCGCGCGCAATTTCCTCAGCATGGCCGAGCCGGCCAACCGGGATCCGCGACTTGATCTTGTCCAACACATCATCGGGAACTGCGGAGACCATGTCGGTGTCGATGTAACCCGGCGCGATCGCGTTGACGGTGATGTTGTTGCGCGCCCCTTCTTGGGCGAGCGCTTTGGTGAAGCCGTGAATCCCCGACTTGGCGGCGGCGTAGTTGACCTGGCCGTATTGACCAGCCTGACCGTTAATGGAGCCGATGTTAACAATACGACCAAACTTGCGGTCATTCATATCTTTCCAGACACACTTGGCCATGTTGAAGCAACCGCCAAGATTAATATCCAAAACATCTTGCCACATATCGTGGTCCATGCGCTTCATTGTGCCATCTCGCGTGATGCCAGCATTGTTGACCAAGACGTCAACAGGGCCCAATTCGTCATGAATTTTCTGGACTTGTTCGACACATTGCTCATAGTTTGAGACGTCAAACTTATAGACGCTAACGCCAATTTCTTCCGCGCAAGCCTGTGCCTTTTCATCATTGCCCGCATAGTTAGCAGCGACAGTAAAGCCCTTGTCCTTCAGAGCTTTGCTGATGGCCTTGCCAATTCCACGGGTCCCCCCGGTAACGATTGCAACGCGTGACATGATGTTCCTTCCCTAGTCCCACTGCGCCGTTGTGGTTTATCGGAGATTCGCGCAGCCTCCCAATCGGCTACCCAATGAGACCGCGCCGCGCAATGCGCACCCGCGAAAAGCTGCGCGAAACACAGCATCCATCAGTTCCCCGCCGCGCCGGGCGCGACTAAACACTCGCCATGCCTAACCACAATCGTGCGCGCCATGACTGACCACCCCACACAAGCTTCACGCCTTGGCGACGCGTGGTCCCGGCTTCGCGCCAAGATCGCCCATGTGGTCGATCATCCCCGGTTCGGCCTGGCGATTACGGTGGTCATCGCGGTCAACGCGATCACGCTTGGCCTGGAAACCTGGCCCCGAGCCATGGCGGCCGCTGGTCCGGTGATCAACACGCTCGACCGGGTCGCGCTGACGATCTTTGTCATTGAAATCGCGTTGAAGCTGGTGGCCCACGGCCCCCGGTTCTTCCGCAATGGCTGGAACGTCTTTGACTTCATCATTGTCGCCTGCGCCCTTGTTCCAGACAACCAAGCCTTCGCTGCGTTGCGCGCCCTGCGCATCTTGCGGGCCATGCGTTTGCTCTCGGTGGTGCCGCGCATGCGCGCCGTGGTGGAGGGCTTGCTGGGCGCAGTTCCCGGCATGGGCGCCATCGTCGCCGTCCTTGCACTGATGTTTTACGTCGCCAGCGTTATGGCGACCAAAATGTACGGCGAAGCGTTTCCCGACCTGTTCGGCTCGGTCGGGGCGTCGATGTTCACCTTGTTTCAGGTGATGACGCTGGAAGGCTGGTCGGACGGCATCGTCCGCCCCGTCATGTTGGAGCATCCGTGGGCGTGGCTGTTCTTCATCCCCTTCATCATCGTGACGAGCTTTGCGGTCTTGAACCTCTTCATCGGCTTGATCGTCAACGCCATGCAGGACGCGCACGAAGCCGAAGTCGCCGCCGAACGCGAGCGCGAACAAGCTGCCGCCCAAGACGAACGCGCCGCCCTCCACGACGAGATCGCCGCCTTGCGCCGCGACATCGAAGCCCTGCGCCGCGATTTGGGGCGCTAGGCGACCTGGCCCGCGCCATCGCAAACCTCAGCGCGGCGCGGCGGCTTCGTCACGTGGCCTCAGGCGTTTTGTAGGTCCACCAAAGGTTGTGGCGCGCCCGATACAGCGGCGTTGCAAACCCTTTAAGCTGATCGCGTATCCGCTCCATCAGATCGTGATCATAAAAGCCGTCGCCCATGATCAAACCATGCGGGCCCAGCCCCTCGGCAGCACGCCTCACAAACTCCAGCGTCTGGTCCAAATCGCCATTGTGCTCAACACAACAGCCCGAGCGCTCGCCGGCGGCAAGCTGAGTGCTTTAATCAGACAGCTCCAAACTGCCGTTCCTCCAGAGTGATCACGTATGCCTTGACTTGGGAAAGTGGTGACCCGGCCGCGCCTGTCATCTCAGCCGTCTCCGGCGGTTCACCCACGCTCCACGCAAAGAGCGATCCCCAT
>CAZADA010000081.1:0-12997 GCA_964483775.1 uncultured Caulobacterales bacterium | reverse complement strand
ATAGAGATCTTTCAGTGCGTTATAGCCGCCATTCATGTCGCCATAGAGCGTGGCGTAACCCACCGACATTTCCGACTTGTTGCCGGTGGTCAGCAGCATGTGGCCCTGCGCGTTGGACAGCGCCATCAGTGTCGCCCCGCGAATGCGCGATTGGAGGTTTTCTTGGGCGACCCCGCCGCCTGGGGTCTGCAGATGCACGCCCAGCATCTGGTCGAACGCGCCCACCGCCGCTTCAATGGGGATGGTGTCGAGCTTCACGCCGAGCAGGCGCGCGCACTCAGCGGCGTCGTCTAAGCTCTCTTGGCTGGTGTAGCGGCTGGGCATCATCACGCACCACACTCGCTTAGGCCCCAATGCGTCGACGGCGATGGCGGCGGTCAGCGCGCTGTCGATCCCGCCCGACAGGCCAATCACCACGCCGGGAAACCCGTTTTTGTACACATAGTCGCCCACCGCCAAGCACGCGGCGCGGTAGTCGGCCTCCGTGTCGCCCGGCGCTAGGGTGAACGGCGCGCTGGCGATGTAGGCCCAGCGCCCCTCGGGCGTGCGTTCCCACTGCGTGATCGCCAGATCCTCGCGAAAGCTCGCCAGGCTCTGCACCGTTTGGCCCGACGAATTGTAGACGCACGAGGCGCCATCGAACACCAGCTCGTCCTGACCGCCCACTTGGTTGACGAACAGGATCGAGGGGTCCTCGGACACATCCATCCCGTCGAAACGACGCCAGGCGCGAAAGGCTTGGAAACGCTCGTCCTGGATCGTGCGGCGCCAGGGCGAACCATTGATGCAGATCAGGATCTCAGCGCCGCCATGATCAATGAGATGGCGCGGCACGGTGTCAAACCAGAGGTCTTCACACACCGGCAAACCGAGCTTCACACCGCGCCATTCGATGACTTTGGCCAGCGGTCCGGAGGTGAAGACCCTCTTTTCGTCGAACACGCCATAGTTGGGGAGCTCATGTTTGGCCCGGCCGCCTTTGATCTCCCCCTCGTCAAGCAACAGCGCGGCGTTAAAGGGCTTGGGATCATCATGGTCGTCCGGCCGCCACGGGCAGCCCACAATCAGCGCCGGGCCGCCATCGGCGGTCTCGCCCGCGAGCTCGCGGGCCGCCGCCATCGCATCGGCGACGAAGGCCGGCTTGAGCACCAGATCCTCAGGCGGATAGCCGACAATCGACAGCTCAGGGGTCACCACCAGATCCGCGCCGTCAGCGGCGGCCTTCGCCCGCGCCCCGCGGATCTTGGCGAGATTGCCGGCGATGTCGCCCACGGTTTGATTGAGTTGCGCCGAAGCGATGCTCAGCTTGTCGGTCATCCGCGCAGACTAACCGCCTTCCCGCACGCGCCAGGTCTTCCCACCACCAGGATGCGGCTCCTCATTTGACTTCTCTTAGCTTTGCACCGCTTCGGCGATCTGATCACACACATAGTGCGCTTGGGCTTCGCTCATGTAGGGGTGCATGGGAATGGACATCACGCGCGCGGCGAGGCGCTCGCACACTGGCAGGCCATGACTTGGCGCTTTTGCCGCGAAGGCCGCCATTTTGTGCAGCGGCATGCGGTAATAGACCGTCGTCGGTACGCCGCGCTCTTTCAGTTGCGCCATGACTTTATCGCGGTTTTCAACGGCGACGGTGAACAGCCCATATCCAGACTCCATGCCGTCACGCGGTTGGTGGAGCTCGACACTGTTCAGGCCCGCCAAACGCTCTTCATAGATCGCAGCGATCCGGCGGCGCACGGCGAGCTCATCTTCAAAGATCTTCAGCTTTTCCAACACGACCGCGCATTGGAGCGAATCCAGACGTCCATTGATGCCCACGCGCACCGATTCCAGCTTCTTTTCATCCGTGCCGTGCCAACGGATTGAGCGCAGGACTTCAGCCATGGCGGGATCATCGACGAAAATCGCGCCGCCGTCGCCGAAACACCCCAACGCCTTGGCCGGATAGAAGCTGGTTGTGGTCAACGGACAAATGGCCCCAACCCACTGGCCGTCAAGACGGCCGCCAAACGACTGGGCCGCGTCAGAAATGATGGATAGCCCTCCGGCCGCATCGGAAAGAGCCGGATAATCAGCCGGCAGGCCATACAGGTCCACGCTGATCACTGCGCGCGGCGTGTAGCGACCGGCCTTGGCCACCCGCTCAACGGCGAGCGCAAGGTCGGCGGGGTCCATGTTGAATGTCAGCGGATCAACATCGACAAACACCGGTTCGGCGCGCGCCAACATCACCGCGTTCGCCGTTGCGTTGTAGGTGAAGCCTGGGATGAACACCGCATCGCCCTCGCCGACGCCCAACGCCATGAGCGCCATGACCAGCGCCTCGGTGCCCGACCCCACAGCAATCGTGTCTCGCGCCGAGGTGAAGGCGGACAGTTCAGCCTCCAGCTCTTCCACCTCAGGGCCCTGGATGTAGCGGCCGTGGTCGAGGATCGCAGCCCATCGCGTCTGGACGGCTTCTTTCACGCGCGCCTTTTGCGCATTCAGGTCGAGAAAGGCGATGGGCGTCACAGCACTGGCGGCGTCCGCCGCAATGGCTTGAGCCATAAGGTCATACTCCCTTGTAAAATCTGAGGTCAGCGCCCAAACGGCAGCGCCCCAGCGCCCGCTTGCTGCACTGCAACATCATTCGCACAACGGGCTGATTGGTCAAGACGTGATGGTTGATCCCTTCCCCATGGCCCTGGCGGCTTTGTGCTCTCACGCTGTCACCACGGCCGCGTCGGCTGCAAGAGCAACGCGCACGGCCTCTACACCATCTTGCGCGGGTATGGCGGCGTCGGCTCGCCCTTTAACCGCATCAATGAACGCCGAAACGCTCGCCGCGAGCGAGTCGCGCGCCTGCGGTGCGGAGGCAAAATCGGCGTTGAGCGCATGGGGCGTGGTGTTCGTGAAGGTCTTGGCGAGGAAATCAATCTCCACCACGCCGCTGTCATACTCCAGGCGCATCGTCCGCTCTCGCTCGCTCGCCAGACGGCTGGCCTCCAACTCGGCCGTCACGCCATTCTCAAACTCAATGCGTGCGCTGACGTGGTCGGGATAGTCAGCGCGCTCGGCCACAATGTCGCTGGCGATGCGCGCCACGGGCGCCCGCTCGGCCAATAGGCGCGCCAAATCGATGTCGTGCGTCATCAAATCCAGGCTCACCGACACATCGGCGCCGCGTTCGGAAAAGGGCGTCATGCGTTTGGCGCGGATCAAGCGGGGGCGTTCGGGGGCGCCCAGCACGCCCATGGCGGCGAACACAAAGCGCTCTTGATGGCCCACCTGGACAATGCGTTGCGCGCGTTCTGCGGTTTCAGCGACGGCGCTGGCCTCTTCCACCGTGATGGCGAGGGGCTTTTCCACAAGTACGTGCGAGCCGGCGTTCAGCGCGGCGATTGCAAGCGCGCCGTGCGTTGGCGCCGGCGAAGCAACCGTGACGGCGTCGCATGCGGCGAACATCTCCGCCGCGTTTGAAAAGCTTTGCACACCCCAGCGCTCAGCTTGCGCTGCGGCGCGCGCGTCATCGGGATCGTAAACACCAACAAGCTGCACCTCGGGATGATCGGCGTATTTGCTGGCGTGATAACCGCCAAAAACTCCAGCCCCGACAACGCCTGCACGCAGGACTCGCGCGCCTTCGCCCATGAACCACCTTCCCATCACGCCGCGCGCGTCACGCACGCTTTACGCAGTCAAACACCGGAACTCGGCCCGCCCACAAGCCGCCCAGGCATCAAACTTTGTTTCCCAGATTTGCGGTGCGCGCATAGGGCGAGTTGGCCGCTTGACAGCGCGCACCCGCGCACGACTTGAGGCCTTTCCCCACCAACGTTGAAGAATCGCGCTTTTCAAAGCGAATCAGACAAGACACCCTAGCATTGTAGCCGTTGGCGTCTTGCCAATGGTCATCAAGGGAGGGGCTTTATGAACAAGTCCGAATTGGTCAAAGCCGTTGCGACACAGTCGGGGCAGACACAAGCTCAAGTTGGTGAGACCGTCGACGCTCTGTTGGGCGTGATCACCGATCAGCTGAAAAGTGGCGAACAGGTCATCCTGGCCGGGTTTGGCACCTTCAAGGCCAAGCACCGCGAAGCGCGTACGGGCCGAAACCCGCGTACCGGCGAGCCGGTGGATATCCCAGAAAAGACAACCGCGGCGTGGACCCCCTCGCCCGCTCTTAAAGACCTCTAGCAGGCGACGTGCGCTACTCGGCGGCGGGACGACAATGCGACGCCGCCGAGGCGCCTTCTGTGCGCACACCGCGCAGCTCCTCGGCCACGAGGAACGCCAACTCAAGCGCCTGATCGGCGTTGAGTCTTGGGTCGCAATGGGTGTGATAACGTGACGATAGATCAGCCGGTGTGAGGCCGCCAAAGCCGCCAACGCATTCGGTAACGTCTTTGCCCGTCATTTCCACGTGCACCCCTCCAGGATGGACGCCTTCGGCCTGGAGAATGGCGATGAACTGGCGCACCTCGCTGAAGATCTGATCCAGCTGGCGTGTTTTGTAGCCGCCGTCGGTCTTGAACGTGTTGCCGTGCATGGGGTCTGACGACCACACAACGCTTCGACCTTCGCGCGACACGGCTTGGGCCAGCGGCGGCAGGCCCGCCTCCACGCCTTCGTGTCCAAACCTCGTGATCAAGGTCAGACGTCCCGGGATGTTGTCGGGATTGAGGCGATCGATCAGCCCAAGCAGCTCGTCCGATCCAAGCCCTGGTCCGCATTTGAGGCCAATGGGATTGCGCACCCCGCTCAAGAACTCGACATGGGCGTGATCCAGCTGGCGGGTGCGGTGGCCGATCCACAGGAAGTGCGCGGAGGTGTCATACCAATCGCCCGTGGTGGAGTCGCGCCGCGTCATCGCTTCTTCCATGGGCAGCAACAGGGCTTCATGGCTGGTGTAGAGCGTGGTTTCGTTGAGCTGCGGCGCGGTCGTCGCGGTGATCCCGCAGGCCGCCATGAACTCCATCGCCTCAGCGATGCGGTCGGCCAATTCGCGATAGCGTGCCGCTTGGGAGGACTGGCTGACAAAGTCGAGCGTCCAGCGGTGCACGTTGGACAACGCCGCATAGCCGCCGCTGGCGAAGGCCCGCAACAGGTTGAGCGTTGCGGCTGACTGTCCGTAGGCGCGCACCAAGCGCTCCGGGTCAGGCGTGCGCGCCTCGAGCGTAAAGGCCTGGTCGTTGATGTTGTCGCCGCGATAACTGGGGAGCGTCACGCCGTCACGGGTTTCGGTCGAGGAGGAGCGCGGCTTGGCGAACTGCCCGGCGATGCGCCCCACTTTCACCACCGGTTTGGCGGCGGCGAATGTGAGGACGACGGCCATCTGCATCAGAACGCGGAAGGTGTCGCGGATCGCGTCGGGATGAAACTCGGCAAAACTCTCAGCACAATCCCCGCCCTGCAGCAGGAACGCCTCGCCAGCCGCAACGCGCGCGAGATCCTCGGTCAACAGACGCGCCTCCCCGGCGAACACCAACGGGGGATGGGAGCGCAATTGGTCAATGACCGCCTCAAGCGCTTCCGGATCGGGGTAGTCGTTTGGAATGTGTTGCGCCGGCTTTTGTCGCCAACTCTGCGGTGTCCATGCGGTCATGTGCGATCCAAACTGTGGTACAGGCTTGGTTCACCTGCGGTGTGATTGACTTGCGAGCATTGGGGCGTGCCTCGCACTGTGGGGCGTGTGTGTAAAGACAACATGGACGTTTATGGGGAGCTGGACGGCATGAAGCGATGGTTGGCGTTGGTCGCATTGGCGTTGGGCGCGTCGGGATGTGCGAGCTTAAGCGAAAGCGAATGTCTCGTTGGTGATTGGTACACCATTGGCGAGCGTGACGGACGTAACGGTCGGGAGCCCGAAGTCGTCAACAACCATTACGAGGCCTGCTCCCAGTATGGCGTTGAGCCGGTCTTGGATATTTGGCGCGCAGGCTATGAGCGCGGCCTTGACCGCTATTGCACGCCCATGTCGGCCGTCGTCGCCGGCGCCAATCTGCAGACCTACAATGGGGTTTGTTATGGGCGGGACGAAGATCTGTTCCTGACCGCTTACGAAGACGGGCGTCAACACGCCTCGCTGCGGCAAGAATACAATCGCGCGGAAACCGAGGTCGGCGAAATCAGGCGGGACATTCGCAAGCTGGAAGACGAACGCGACGAGGCCTATGACAAACTTGATGACGAGGACCTGCTGGACGAGGAACGGCGCGCGCTGCGGCGACGGATTGATGCGATCGGCGAAGATATCCACGATTATCGACGCGATTTACGGCGGACTGAGCGGCGGTCAGACCGTCTGTTCTCCGATCTTTTGCGATGGTCCAACGAGTTATCGTATCGCTATGACGGGCTTGTGACCAGTCACGATGGACGACTACAGCTTGGCCGATAGCGCCAGGCGCCCTAAGAACTCTCCACGAGGTATCGTTGGGGACCGATTATGCTGGAAGTAGCCCGGACAACGTCAGACACGTCGGCGCGATGGCGGCGGGCGGCCACGTGCGTTCTCGCACTTGTGTTCATGGGTGCCGCCGGTTGCGGATCCGTGCTGGAGCGCGGACGGACGGTCATTGGCGGGGCGCCCATGATCACACCACCGCCGGCGGCTCTCCCCCCAGTCGAAAGTGCTGGTGAGGACGCCCTCCTCGGCGGGGTCAGCTATTCGGTTCGCGGGCCCGACGAAGACTGGGGCGTGGGCTATCTGACGGCTCCTGGCCGCAACTTGAGCGCGATCCAATTGCCGCTGATGGGCGGGCCGCGCGATGACCATTGGGGGTGGCTGATTGAGGGGCGCGGCTACGACATGTTCCAAGATATCGCGCCGCCGCCGCGGCCCGGTTCCTGGTTGCGCCTTTTGGAGGGCGACCAGGCCCTCATCGTGCTGCAAGAGCGCCGTGGGGGCTGGTTGGAGCTGCGTTGGGGCGAGCCCGATGACATTCGCGGCGGTGTGGGCTGGACCACGACGGAACTCGCCCGTCAGGCGGGGTTGACCTATGTGCCGTGGTCGTCCGCGTTCATCGGCGCGGGGGGCCTTGTGTTTCGTGATGAAGAGCTCGTTTACAACGTGCGCAACGGGCCGGGCATTGAATCCAATTTGGTTCGACGCATCACCGGGCGCGACTACGATGTCCAGGCCGAACAAATCTCGGGTGACTGGATGCGCGTGCGTGTCTTCACACCGCCGCGCTGCGCGCCGCGATCAGACGCCTCGGGTTCAGAATTGCTGCTCGGCGGCCCGCAAGCCTCCGGTCTGGCCGGCGCGCCCGTTGAGGTCGAGACACGCGTGGCCGAGGGCTGGCTGAAATGGCGCTCGGATGACAAGGGTCCATGGCTGACCCGGGCGAACATTTGCGTCCAAGACCTCGGGCCGGTGGGATAGCGAGCCGCACCGGCGCGTTCAGACCTACTCAGCCGCCTTCAATTCGGGCGCACGGACCGGTTCGCGCATCAAAACCAGCTCTTCGGCGATTGTGGGGTGGACCGCGCAGGTCTCATCCCACGCGGTCTTGGTGAGCCCAGCTTTGACGGCGATGGCGGCGACCTGGATGATCTCTCCGGCCTCTTCGCCTACGATGTGGCAGCCTCGGACCACGTCGTCCTCGCGACTGACCACCAGCTTCATCATCACCCTTTGTTCGTCGCCGGTCAGCATATGCTTCATCGCGCGAAAATCAGTGCGGTAAATGTCGACAGCGTCCGCGCCAAACCGCTTTCGGGCCTCACTCTCGCTCAGACCCACCGAGCCAGCCGGGGGCTGGGTGAAAATCGCTGATGCGACATTCTCGTGATCGAAGCGGGTCGGTTTCTCTCCAAAAACGGTATGGGCGAAGGCCTGCCCTTCGCGGATGGCGACGGGGGTGAGCTGCAAGCGGTCGGTGACGTCGCCCACGGCGTAAACGCTTTCAACGTTGGTGCGCGAGTAGTCATCGACGATGATCGCGCCCTTGTCGCTCAGCTCGACACCCGCGGTTTCGAGGCCCAATCCCTGCGTGTTGGGCGTGCGCCCGATGGCGAACATCACCGTGTCGACTTCGATTTTGGCCTTGTTGGTCAAATGGCAAAGGTAGCGCCGCTCGCCAAGCTGCTCGATGCGCTCAAACACGGCGTGTGTGATGACGCGAATGCCCGCGCGCTTGAGCTCGGCGTGGATCGCCGTGCGCACGTCCATGTCAAAGCCGCGCAACACCGTGTCGCCGCGATAGAGCAAACACGTGTCCGCCCCAAGACCGTTGAAGATCCCTGCAAACTCGCACGCAATATAGCCGCCGCCTGCGATGATCACGTGTTCGGGCGCGCGCTCGAGGTGGAAGGCCTCGTTGGACGTAACGGCGTGCTCCTGGCCCTCCAGCTCCAACGGGCGATACGGCGTCGCGCCTGTCGCCACCAAGATGGTCTTTGCGGTGACGGTCTCGCCTGTTTTGACCAAACGCAACGTGTTGGGCCCTTCAAGGACGGCGCGGTCTTCCAAAACCTCGACACCGGCGTTTTCCAACAGCTTCCAGGCGATGGCGGAAATGCGATCCACCTCGGCGTCCTTGTTGGCGATCAGTCGTTCCCAGTTCAGTGTGGGCTCGTCCAAATCCCAGCCATAGCCCTTGGCGTGATGAAACGCTTGTCCGTACTCAGAGGCGTAAACCAGGAACTTTTTGGGCACGCAGCCGCGGATCTGGCAGGTTCCCCCGACGCGATACTCCTCGGCGATGGCCACTTTGGCGTCATACGCTCCTGAGGCCACGCGCGCCGCACGGATACCGCCCGAGCCCGCGCCAATGACAAACAGATCGTAGTCAAACGCGGTCATACTGCCCTCCGAGACTGGCGATCGCCTAGCGTTCCAAGACGTCGGCGCGTTCCTCACGCCCCACAATGACCGTACGCGCCTGGCCGATGAAGAGCCCATGCTCCACCACACCGGGCACGCGCGCAAGGTAGGCGGCCGCGCGCTCCGGATCGGGAATGCGCCCGATGACGCAATCGAGGATGTAGTGGCCGCCGTCGGTAACAAATGGCGCCGCGCCCGCCCCGCGACGCACGTCGATATGGGGCGTCGGGCAACCGGCTGACACGAGCGCCTCTAAGACCTTCTTTGCGGTGATCGTGAACCCAAACCGATCGACCTCCACAGGAAGCGGAAACGCGCCAAGGGATTTGACCATTTTGTCGTTGTGGACCACGACCAAGAAATGGTCGGCCGCGTTGGCGATGATCTTCTCGCGCAAAAGGGCGCCGCCGCCGCCTTTGACCAGGGAAAACAGCGGGTCGACCTCGTCTGCGCCGTCGACGGCCAAGTCAATGCAGCTGACTGTTTCGATGTCGCACAACGGCACGCCCGCCGCCTCCGCCGCTTCAACGGTGCGCACGGAGGTGGGCACGCCGCGCACCGACAGATCGGTTTCGCTCATACGCACGCCCAACAATTCGATGAAGATCTCCGCCGTGGAGCCCGTGCCGAGCCCCAGCGTCATGCCATCCTCCACGAATGCTAGAGCTTCAAGGGCTGCATTGGTTTTGGCTTGTTCCACAGGATCGAGCAGCATGGTCATGGTTCAGAGTTCGTCTTGGCGGGCGTGGGCGCTGTTGGCGGGTTTGGATCTGACGGCGTTTGTGTGCGTTGTGACGGCCAGTCGAGTTTCACGGTTTGCCGGCCCCGGGCAAGCGCCAAGGCGCCAGGCGGCACATCATCGGTGATCACAGATCCCGCAGCAACAAACGCGCCCGCCCCGATCCGCACGGGTGCGACGAGCGCGGCGTTGGAGCCGATGAACACGCCGGGTTCGATGACCGTGCGCGCTTTGGTCCGGCCGTCATAGTTGCAGGTGATGGTCCCTGCGCCAATGTTCGCGCCCTCGCCAATGTCAGCATCGCCCAGATAGGTCAGGTGGGACGCTTTGGCGCCGGCGCCGAGCCGGGTTTTCTTGATTTCAACGAAATTGCCGACCTTGGCCGCCTCGCCGATCTTGGCGCCAGGGCGCAGGCGCGCATGCGGGCCGATCTGGGCGTCCACCCCAATGTGCGCGCCTTCCAAATGGGAGAAGCTCTTGATCACCGAGCCGCGTTCGACGGTGACGCCGGGGCCAAACACCACATGGGGTTCGACCACGACATCGGCCGCGATGTCGGTATCGGCGGCAAAGTACACACTGGCCGGGTCGATCAGGGTCACGCCGGCGTTTAAGACCTGCGCCCTCTTGCGCTCTTGGAACGCCGCTTCGGCGCGGGCAAGATCGACGCGATCATTGACGCCAAGCACCTCGCGCGCATCGGCGTGCTGGACATGGGCGGGCTGTCCTGCGGCACGGGCCAGGGCCACAATGTCCGTAAGGTAGTACTCGCCCTTAGCGTTGTCGTTCGTCACCTGGGCCAACAGATCGAACAACATCTGTGTCGGCGCAGCAAGCACGCCGGAATTGCACAGCCGCACGGCCAGCTCGTCAGGCGTGGCGTCCTTGGCCTCCACAATGCGCGCCAGCTCCCCGTTCGGCTCGAGGATCAACCGCCCATAGCCGCCCGCGTCATCGGGCTCAAAACCGAGCACCGCGACGCCGCCCCTCGCTTCGACGAGCGCGCAGAGGCTGGCCACCGTCTCGGGCTGGATCAACGGCGTGTCGGCATAGAGCACGCATGTGATGGCTGGTGCGGGCTGAAGCGCCGCAATCGCCTCGCGCGCCGCCAACACGGCGTGACCGGTGCCCAGCGGAGGGTCTTGCAACGCGACGGCCGCGCCAAGCTCGCTTGCTCGGTCAGCCACCGCGGGGCTGTGTGCGCCATACACGGCGACAGCGGCGTCGACACCGGCTTGGCGCGCGGTCTCAATGGTCCACGCCAACATGCTGCGACCGCCCACAGAGTGCAGAACCTTTGACTGGGTCGAGCGCATGCGCGTGCCTTGCCCTGCGGCCAGGATGACGGCGGCGCGTGACTGGGCCATACTTGTCCTTCCGGTCCAACTCTCCGTTTCCACCTTTTCAGGGATAACGTATGGCGAAGGCAAGTGCGAGAACGGGCGACAACGCTCTTCTCAAAGGCTCAGTGGTGATTTTTGATCTTGATGGGACGTTGGTGGACACCGCGCCGGACTTGGTGCGCGCGCTCAACGCCACCATGGCGTCACGCGGGTTTCCGCCGACATCACTCGACGATGTGAGAGCCATGGTCGGGCGGGGATCGCGTGCGTTGATCCTGCGCGCGCTCGCCAGCCAGGGGGCGGGCTTGCCCGAGCCGGAGGTCGAAGCGTTGCGTCTCCAGTTCCTTGAGCACTACGCCGCCGGCGTCGCCGACGAGAGCGTGGTGTTTCCCGGCGCGCGCGACGTGCTCGGCGCGCTCGCATCGGCCGGAGCCCACCTGTGTGTGGCGACCAACAAGCCCGACGTCCTGGCCGATGCTGTGTTGCAAGCGTTCGAGCTTGCCGCATGGTTTGACACCGTCATTGGCGCCGATCGCGCGCCGCGCAAGAAACCTGACGCGGCTCATCTCGTCGCAGCCGCGGGCCGACATGGCCTGACGCGCGCAGTCATGGTGGGCGATTCAGGCACGGACGTAGCGGCGGCTCGCCAGGCCGGCGCGCCGGTGCTGATCATGCGACACGGCTACAGCGAGACGCCCGTCGAAACGCTGGGCGCCGACGCGGTGCTGGACGGTTTTGGCGACCTCATCGCCGCCCTAACCCACTGGACTCCCCCCGCCAAGCCCGGATCAAAGCGCGCGCAGTCGGCCTGACCGACTTGGCACGGCAAGGCGCACAAAAACGACGTGATTAGGTCTGCGGCTGCTGGCTGTTGCGCCGCACAATTGGCCGTGTCTGCGCATCGTTCGACAGCCGCCGCGGCATGCCATTCACCATGTCTGAGCGCACATCCGTACGCGCCGAGCGCATCGCCGGCAGGAAGCCTGCCTCGACCAGCTTGATGTCGACGTCGTACCCGCGCTCGTGCCAGTACCCTTGAATTTTCACCGCCAGGCGTTTTGCGCCTTCCGTGGTGCACCAGTCCCCCGCCGTCATAGGCTCCTCCATACTGCTTGAGGCGGCCGCTTGGTTGTGGGCGCGGCCAAGGCGACACTTGCAATGTCTGCGCCAACGACCAGCGTCTCACGCGCCGGGTCGCACGTTCGTTAGCGAGACTCTCTGGGGACGATCCCATTGCGGCAAGAATAAGGCAAAGCGCCAATTTACGGATTGATTGTGATTTTTGAAATGTTTGCCGCTGGCGTTCAACGGAATGTGCGTCCGTCGCCAAACGGGCTGGGAGCGCTTCAGTCCTTGCGCGCGCGGCGTTCTTTGCATTGACAAATCGGTCCTTGCGACCGTACGCAGATTGACTTGGCTGGCGGCTTGGCGCCGACAGGATGGGCGATTAGCTCAGCGGGAGAGCACTGCCTTCACACGGCAGGGGTCGCTGGTTCAATCCCAGCATCGCCCACCATCACTTTTTCCTTGAATCACAACGAATCTAGCGCTCTCGCCATACGGTCGGGGCGGCGCCCCAACTGACCCAGAACGACCCAGAAGCATCGGGCAAATCCCGACATGGGTGAACCTGACGCCTGTTGGAGCGCCAAGTGTTGGCGGCGGCTCACGCGATCGATGATGGCGCGCTAGCGATCACAAAAGCTCGGCGTTGCCGCGCCTGGAACGTGGCGTGCGGTGCGCGGATGTTGTCTGACAGCGCAAGCTTGGCCAACATCGCGGATAACGCGAAAAGACTGGGCCTCAACCCCACGCACACCTCCGGGCGGCAAGAACGCTTGGAGACCGTGGCGTCTCGCACCATCCGATAAAGGGACCATGCGCTATGAAGTTCTTCGTCGATACCGCTGACACAGACGACATCCGCGAGCTTGCCGAGACCGGCTTGATCGATGGGGTGACGACCAACCCATCCTTGATCAAGAAGAGCGGCCGGGCCTTTGCCGAAGTGATCGGCGAGATCTGCGCGCTGGTCGACGGCGACGTCTCGGCTGAGGTGGTGACCCTGAGCGCCGCCGATATGGTCGAGCAAGGTCGCAA
>CAZADA010000080.1:0-13354 GCA_964483775.1 uncultured Caulobacterales bacterium | reverse complement strand
TCGGCGGGCGCGTCACTCATCGTTCGGTCCCCCAGATCGGGAACGGCGTGTGCGGTCTATCGGCCGGACAACGCGTGCCCAGGCCGGGCTCGGCCGATCATCGCACCGAGGAGGCCGCGGGGCGAGGGCGGAATCGACGTTCGCGCGAGGGCCGTGCGACGCGACATCCGCCGGCTGTCGCAGTCGACCCCCTCCGGTTTCACAAACTTAGCCCGACCGGGCCTGGCTCTACCGCCGCACTGCTTCCGCCGCACCACCCCCCGCGACCGGCGCGAACCCCCCCTCAACGCCCAACACGACTCGCTTGAACAGGTCACCCGAGCGCTCACGCGGCTGTCGCGCGCAGACCCGCCCGCACTTGCAGTCCACAGTCAAGATGCGGTCAACGCTGCACGGGCCGCGCTCTTGCTCACCCGCACCGTCGACGCCTTAGAAGCGCGAGCAGCAGCCATTCGCGCCGACATCGCCGCCCTGAGCGGCGCGCGCCAAACGGTCGTTGAGCGCACCGAACAGCTGCAGCACGCCCGCGCCGCATTGGCCGCCCGTGACGCCGAACTGCAAACCGCCCTCGAGCAGAGCAAAACCAACGCCCAACGTTGGCGCGCCGGCGCCCAAGTGCGCGCCGAAGACGCTGACCGACTGGCCGCCGAGGCCGCCGGTCTGCGCCGCGTGCTTGAGCAAATCGCCGCAGAGCGAGCAGCCGCGCGCGCCGTCGCGCCATCGGCAAGTGCGGCCGAAGCCTTTGCGCGCATCGCGGTTGCGCCCACCACGGGTCCCATCGCCATTCCCTTCGGCGAGCGCCGAGTCGAGCGCCAGCAGACCGGCGTGAGCTATTTTGTGAAGTCCGGTGGCGATGTGGTCGCAGTGGCCGACGCTGTCGTGGCGTATGATGGCCCGCTACGTGGCTATGGTGAGATCTTGATCCTTGAGCTCGCGCCTGAATATTATGTTGTATTAGCTGGCTTGGGACGGTCCTATGTGCAGACCGGCCAAGCGGTTCTTGCGGGTGAGCCAATTGGGGCCATGCCCGTCAGCGGCGACGAACGCCAGGAGCTTTATGTGGAGCTACGCCACACAAGCACGCCGATCAACCCGACACCGTGGTTCACTGCGGTGTCGCGCCCTAACGCAGCGGAGGACCCAGCATGAACTTACGCGCCATTATCGCAGCGGCTTTGACCGGGGGAGCCGTTGGTGCTGGTGTTGTCGCTCTCGCTTTCGACGACGGCGTGGGCAACACAGAGACCTTCCGTCAGCTTGAGATCTTTGGCGACGTGCTCGCGACGGTCAAACAAGACTATGTCAACGACGTCGACGATTCTGAGCTCATCGAAGCCGCGATCCAAGGCATGTTGCGTTCGCTCGATCCCCATTCGAGTTATCTCGACCCGGACGCCCACCAGGATCTGCGTGTGGCGACATCGGGCGAGTATGGCGGCCTGGGCATTGAGATCATCGGCGACAGCGGCGTTGTGAAAGTGGTCGCGCCGATCGACAACACGCCCGCCTCGCGCGCCGGCGTGCAAAGCGGCGACTACATCATTTCGGTGGATGGCGACTCCATTGTCGGCACGCCCATGGATGAAATCCTGGAGCTGTTGCGCGGCGATGTCGGCGCCCCCGTCACGATCACAATCATCCGCGAAACCGAGGATGATCCCTTCGACATCACCTTGGTGCGTGAGAGAATCCAACCCGAAGTCGTCTCCCACCGCATTGAAGACGACACAATCGGCTATGTGCGCATTGCAACCTTCAACGAACGCGCCGCGGGCGACCTCGTCACAGCGATTGAAGATCTCAAGTCACAACTTGGCGCGGACTTCGATGGATTGGTGCTGGATCTGCGCCGCAACCCTGGTGGGCTGTTGGTCGAAGGCGCCGTTGCGGTGTCGGACGTGTTCTTGGACGGCGGCGAAGTGGTCTCGATTCGCGGTCGCCAAGCCCGCGACATCCAACGCTACAACGCCGATCCTGGCGACCTTGTCGCAGGAAAGCCGATCGTCGTGATCATCGACGAGGGCTCCGCGTCGGCAGCCGAGATTGTCGCTGGCGCCTTGCAGGACCGTGAACGCGCAACGATCGTCGGCTTGCCGTCCTTCGGCAAAGGCTCGGTGCAAACGGTGATCCCCATTGGCGCCGGCGGAGAAGGCGGGGCAGTGAGACTCACCACCGCCACCTATTTCACCCCGGCCAGCCGCTCGATCCAAGCGACCGGCATCACGCCAGACTTTGAGATTGCCGCGCGCCGGGGTCAGCGCGTTGGCCAGGGCGTGTCCGAGGACAATCTGCCCAACGCCCTGCAAAATCTCGAAGGTCTGGAGCGCGCCGAAGAGCACGACGCCATGGACGAACCTCCCGAGGACTACCCGGAAGATGGCGACTACCAGCTCGACCGAGCGATTGAGATCCTGCGAGATCTCGCCAATCAAAGCTAATCAAGACCCGTAACAACCGTGGGCGCTTGGGGCGATGCGTGACGCATCGCCCCATTGGCGCGTGCGCGCGCAGCAAAGTTACACCTCGTTAACGCGATCAGCCCTAGGGTCGTAGGCAAACCCGCCAACCCGAAGGCCGCCCGTCATGTCCCTTGCTGCGTTCTTCCGTTCTGCGCCCTTAGCCTCCACCCTGTTCGGGGCGCGCGCCGCTCAACGGGCCCGCGTGACAGCCGCAGCGACGGCTGGCGGCGTCGTGCTGATGATCGGCCTGACCATCCACCTTGCAGGCGACCCGCGTGTCGCCGCCGGCGCGGTGAGCGCTCCAGTCATCCCGGCGACCTACGCCGACGCTGAGGCCAACGAGGCGAGCGACAACGCCGAGCACGACGCGCAGGCGGACACCGCAAACGCTTCCATCGCCATAGCCGGCGTCAACGATACCCCCTCGCACATCGCCGCGCTCACCCAACCCGGGCCTGGCGGTCTGCTTCCCGCGCTCGGACCGGACAATCGTTCAGCCGCCATCGCCTACGCCCGTGATTTTTCGCCACAAACCGACCGGCCTCATGTCGGCGTCATCGTCACCGGCCTCGGGCTGTCCCAGCGCCAAACCGACCAGGCGCTCGCCACGCTGCCGCCGTCCGTCACCCTTGGCGTGTCCCCTTATGCGAGCAACCTGCAAGACCTGATCGATCGCGCGCGCAATGACGGCTTTGAGGTGGTGCTTGAAGCGCCAACCGAGCCGTTTGACTATCCAGCCAATGATCTTGGACCGCATACATTGCTCACCAGCGTCAGCCGGCGGGAAAACGCACGGCGGCTGGACTGGGTCATGGCGCGAGCGACCGGCTATTTCGGCGTGCTGATGTGCCAGGGCGACAAGTTCATTTCCGACCCAGCCACCGTCCCGGTTGCGCGGACCCTGCGTGGACGCGGCGTCGCCCTCATCGCATGCGGCGACGTACCCGCCGGCTCGCACAACGAAGCCTTCGGCGCCGACAACGCGCCATTCGCCCAGGTGTTCGCTCGGCTCAACGGGGCTCCGGCCCCCACCCTGATCAACCAGACCTTGCTCCGCGCCGAGGCCGCCGCCCTGCGGGACGGAGCGGGCTTGGCGGTGTTGCCGATTTCCCAGCTAACAAGCGAGCACATCGCCGAATGGACCGTCTCGGCCGAGGCTGCGGGCTATGTCGTTGCACCCGCCAGCACGATTGCGACTCTCCAACACGCCGCGCGCACCGATGCGGGCGAAACCGCCTTGCCCAACGCCCCGGCCTAACTGCCGCCAGCGCCATGCATCTTGTGTGGGACTGGGGCGCAGCCATGCCGCACGATCAATGCTAACACCACCCTACCAACGGGTTAGGCGCCGGCTTCACCGGAAGCAACGCGAACCGAACACCTTGAGCAGGACCCACCATGCCGCCCCAGCAACGCCACTCACCGCGCCCATCTGACTACGCCGATCCCGCCCCTGGCGACCGAGACCTCACACGGTATCGAGCCAATGTTGGACTGGCCCTGTTTCGCGCCGACGGGGCCGTCTTTTTCGGCCGGCGCACGGGCGACAAGGGGCGCTATGGCTGGCAGATGCCGCAAGGAGGCATTGACCCCGGCGAAACCGCGCTTCAAGCGGCCTGGCGCGAGCTTTGGGAAGAAACAGGCGTCACTGAGGCGAACGCAGAGCTGCTGGGCCAGATGGATGATTGGCTGGTCTACGACTTTCCGCCCGAGGTCTTAAGGGCGCAGCGCGCTAAAGGCCGAACCAATCTTGGCCAAAAGCAACTGTGGTTCGCATTCCGCTTCACTGGTTTGGATGCCGACATCAACCTCTCGGCGACCCACGATGTGGAGTTCGATCGGTTCCGTTGGGACGACCTCGACGCGACCGTTGGACAGGTCATTCCATGGAAGCGACCGGTGTACCGGGCCATGGCGCAACACTTCGCAAAGTGGGCCAAGCCGCAGGACTAATGGTCGACTGACGGTCGCCCGCTCTTATGCAGCGGCGTAGAAGGTGTCCGCGACGGCGGCCAACATCGCCTCTAGGCGCGCGACATGACGCGCCGCCGTTTGCCGCTCGGCATCATCGCGCGCATCAGCGAGGTCTTCACGCGCATCTTGAAGTTCAGCCTCAACCGCGGAGACATCCACTTCCTCAACCGGCAAAGCTTCTTCTGCGAGGATCGTCAGCCCTTCCGGCGTCACATCAGCAAAGCCGCCCTGAACAAACACCCGGCGAACCGCCCCACCTTCCTTGATGGACACCGCGCCGGACCGCAGCGTGGTCATAAACGGCGCATGGCCGGCCAGCACGCTAAAATCGCCCTCTTCACCGGGTGCGACAACCAGGTCGACCAGGCCGGAAAACAACGCGCGCTCGGGCGCAACAAGCGTGAAATGCAACTGGGCCATGGATCGTTACCCACCCTACCGGCAAGAGGAGAATGCGCCCGGGACCACCGGGTCGGCCGACGAGAACCGCCGGATCATTGAGCCTGTCATATGCAGGGTTTGGGGCAACGACACAAGCCAGACCAGCCGTACTCACACATCCGCAGGTCGCCGCAAGGGCGCATGCGGATCCGCCTCGGCCGCTCCGTCAGAACGCGGTTCGCTATCCGCTCGCCCCGAAACAGGCGCCAGCCCGCCGTCGCCGTCAGCAAACCGCGCCATGCGCGCATGCACAGACTGTTGCAGATCGATGGGACTGGCGATACCGCTTGTCGTGTGCTCAACCTCGCCGATGGTGACGATGGTCACAGCGCCATAGTCGAAAAACCGCCCCAACAACGGCTGCTCGATGGTCACGCGCACGATCTTCTCAAGGTCGGTCGACCAAAACCGAACGTTGACCACGCCATCTTTTTCCATGAAGCGACGGTCGGTCACCGCAAGTTCGCGAAACAACAGCCGAACAGCGCGATAGCCCATCCGCCACGTGAACCGCGCCGCCAGGACAGCGAACACAATCCAGTACGCCCAATCCAGCCACCGCGCCGTCGTTTCCGCCTCACTGGCTGAGGGCAGCAGCCACGCAATCAACACCGACCGGGCAAGGGTCCAAGCGATGAGAAACAGCGTGAACTCCACCAACGGCGCGCCAAACTGCGCCATGTTGGAGAATTTCGGCCGTCGCTCAATCACTTCGCCGGGAAGCAGGACTTTGTTCAGATACCCCATGCACCCGCCCGCACCGCGTTTGGCCATCCCCTCTGGACTAACACAGTTTCGTTCAAAGGATCACGCCGCGTCGTACATTATCGCTCGGCGTCACAGCGGCCGGTTCAGTCCATGGCGAAACTGCTCGCGGTGAAGCTCAACCCCTGCATGGCGTCCAACGGCTCGGTGGAAAACACAAACAGAAACGCCACATCCCCGCCGCCGTCGACATCGTCAATCAGGACCGTGTCCTGGCCGCCGCGTTCAAAGCGCTCACTGGAGAGCACATTCACATCGTAGCGCAAATCGGCCCGCAGCTCGTCAAGGATGGCCATCACGCGCGCATGGGCCGCCACGCCGTCGCCGCCATAAAGCGCGACATCGCACCAAAATTCATCGTCGGGGAACTGACTGATGTGGACCACACCGTCCCGGCCTGGCGTGATCACGGATCGGTGTGCGCGTTGACCGTCAACCTCGCCGTCAGCGCTATCAAGAACGCCCAACCGGTCACGCGTCGCGGCAAAACACGCCCGAACAGCCTCCCCAGCCAGGTCGTGCCCCAAAAGTGTTTCGGACTCGTGCGGATCGCCGTCGATCTGCTGGCCGTGTGACGCTGCAGCGGTCACGCTGACGAGGACGAACAGCACCGCAAGCCGCCGACCCAACGCCAATGGCCCACGCACCGTCGGACTACGCCGCCTCAAGCGCGAGCTTCTTGGCCTTCTCCACAGCGTCGTCGATGGTGCCCACCATGTAGAAGGCAGGTTCCGGCAAGTTATCAAACTCACCATCACAGAGACGTCTAAAGCCCGAGATCGTGTCTTCCAACGGGACTTGGATACCGGGAAACCCAGTGAAGACCTCGGCCACGTCGAACGGTTGTGACAAGAAGCGCTCAATCTTGCGTGCGCGCGCCACCACCAACTTATCCTCTTCGGACAATTCATCCATGCCCAAAATCGCGATGATGTCTTGTAGCGACTTGTAGCGCTGAAGTGTTTCCTGCACCCGCCGCGCCGTGGCGTAGTGCTCATCGCCAACCACTCGCGGTTCGAGGATCCGCGACGTCGAGTCAAGCGGATCCACCGCCGGATAAATGCCCTTCTCGGCAATCGAGCGGTTCAACACCGTTGTGGCGTCCAAGTGCGAGAACGACGCCGCCGGAGCCGGGTCGGTCAGGTCGTCGGCGGGCACGTAGATCGCCTGCACCGACGTGATCGACCCCTTGGTCGTGGTCGTGATGCGCTCTTGCAGCGCGCCCATATCGGTCGCGAGCGTGGGTTGATAGCCCACAGCAGAAGGAATGCGGCCCAACAGCGCCGAAATTTCTGAACCCGCCTGAGTAAATCGGAAGATGTTGTCGACAAAGAACAAAACGTCTTTGCCTTCCTGATCACGGAAATACTCTGCCTGGGCCAGTCCGGTCAGGCCAACGCGAGCACGCGCACCTGGCGGTTCGTTCATTTGCCCATACACAAGCGTGCAGCGCGAGCCGTCTCCGCCGCCTTCCTTGTTCACGTCGGACTCGATCATTTCCCAGTAAAGGTCATTGCCCTCACGGGTACGTTCACCAACGCCGGCGAACACAGAGTAACCCCCGAACAACTTAGCGATGTTGTTGATCAGCTCTTGGATGAGCACCGTCTTGCCGACGCCAGCGCCGCCAAACAGACCGATTTTACCGCCACGCGCGTACGGGCAGAGCAAGTCGATCACTTTGATGCCGGTTGGAAGGATCTCCGCCTCGGTCGATTGCTCGGTGAAGTCGGGAGCCGGCCGGTGGATCGGCGCAAAGTGCGGCGTGTCAATGGGGCCAGCCTCATCGATCGGCTCACCCACAACATTGATAATCCGGCCCAAAGTCGCGGGTCCCACGGGCACCTTGATCGCATCGCCGGTGTCGGTGACCGACTGGCCGCGCGTGAGCCCTTCGGTGGAGTCCATCGCGATCGTGCGCACGGTGTTCTCGCCCAAGTGTTGGGCGACCTCGAGCACCAAGCGCTGACCATCATTTTCGGTCTCCAACGCGTTCATAATCGCTGGCAGATGCTCGTCAAACTCGACATCGACCACAGCGCCGATGACCTGGGCGATCCGCCCTGACAGGTTTGTGCTCATCACAATCCGCTTTCACATGGGAAGCGCCCGAGGCAAAGCTCGCCTAGCGCCAACAGACAAAGATCCCCGTCACATACGCTGCGCGCCCAGCCAGGGCAACACCGTCGGCTGCGACGCAATCATCCAGATGTTAATTGTTGGCATGACAGCCGAGCGCCCTGCACCCTGACAAAGGCCGTTTCACCCTCGACAAGCCGGTAATCAGCCTGTCCCGCCGGCGTGCGCACCGTCAGCACAGATGGCCCGGCAGCGTCACAGATCGCGCCCTCAGCCCCCGTGCGACAGTCATCCTCATCGCGGCTGGGGGCGATGCTCAGCGAAAAATACAGACCGCCCCCCCGCAACAAACGCGAGGCGAAGCTGGCCTCATAGGTCGGCTGGCCGGGCTCGGAGGGAACTGGGCGCATGGCGAAATCATCGCGCATGCGCTCACAGACCGGTCGCTCCACATCGCTCATCCGCGTCTCAGATCTCAAAATGCGGTCGGGCGTCGCCGCCTGACATCCGACGCATGCGAGCGCCAAGATCAAACCAAACCACCGTACATCGTTCATGATCATGACCTCACACCTGGCGCTCGCCCAAACCGCCGCCAGCGAGCCCGTTGTCCGATCTCAGGACAAGACGCTCGGCCGCCGCGACAAAAGCCGTTTCGCCAAACCATAAAGCGTTCGCGGCGGCGTGAGAACGGGCATACGCCCGCGCATGGGCCATTGCGGGCGGTGCGTGCGGATATCGAGCGGCACGCGCACCACCGGTTCGCGGGTGAGCCGCCGCATCGGCGTGGTGTAGACACACCGTTCAAAGTAATAGTGGATCACCAAGGATTGGCGGGTGCTAGCGCGGTTCAGCACTGGCGATCCGCCATGGGCGACATTGGCGGTCCACACAACCGCCTGGCCCTTTTTCGGCGTCAGCGTCACCTTTTCCAGGCCGTGTTCGGCCAACAGCGCCGCCAAGTCTTGGCTATGGCGAACCGACACGTCCATGCCCGCAACACCCACCGGCATGTCTGGCAGAGCATCCCAGCCACTGGCGTGCAACCGATGGCTGCCAGAATAATAGAACAGCGGGCCTGAATCCTCGGTGATATCCTCCAAAGCGAGCCAAACGCCCGCCATGAAACGAGCCGGCTCGCTATCAAAGAACAACGAATCCATATGTGCGGCTTGCTGGGAGCCCCGAACAAAATTCAAAGTTTGGAAAGGGAACGGTCGCCGCCCATACGCATGACCCAAGAAATCCAAAAGGGTTGGGTGAGACGCCAACGCACGGACGGCCTGCGAGACCACGCCCGCATCTTGCACCCTCTTGACATTGGGATCTGCGAAGTAACCAGACACGTCCGCGTTGACCTGGTCGCATAAAGACAACACCTCACCGCCGCCCAACCCAAGCAGACACACGCCAGTGTCGCGCAACTGCTCGGCCGCAGCGGCTAGGTCGGGACGGCCGCGCGCCCATTCCGGATCGATATCGCCGGTCTCATATCGCGGGACAGTGGGAAGCTGGGCGCGCGCCATGATCGGCCGCTAGAGCGCTTCTGCGCCTGAGATAATCTCGATCAGCTCTTTGGTGATGTTGGCCTGGCGCTTGCGGTTGTATTGCAACGTCAGATCATCGATCAACTCGCCGGCGTTGCGGGTTGCGTTGTCCATCGCCGTCATCTTCGCGCCCATCTCGCCCGCGACGTTTTCCAGCAGCGCTGAAAACACTTGTGTCGTCAGGTTGCGCGGCAGCAGCTGGGCGAGAATCTGTTCCTCGTCCGGCTCATACTCATAGATCGCGCCCTGCAGATCAGGCCCCGCGGCGCTCTCGTCGACACTCTCGGCGGCCGGGATCACCGTCTGCACGGTGGGCTCCTGCGTCAGCACATTCTTGAAACGCGCATACACCAACGAGGCGACATCCACCTCGCCGCGCTCAAACAGCCCAACAATGTCGCCGGCGATCTCCTGCGCGACGGCGGCCGAAATAGATTTGTGCTCGCGCAAGGAACGCACCGAGAGGATTTTGTCCTCGTAAAGCCGCTTGAGTTGGTCATAGCCCTTGGCGCCAATCAGCAAAAGCTTGACGGTCTTGCCTTCGCGTTCGAGCGCGACAATCGCCTCACGCGCCCGGCGCACGATCGATGAATTGAACCCGCCGCACAGACCCCGGTCCGCCGTTGCGACCACCAACAGATGGGTGTCACGCTGGCCATTGCCCACGAGCAAGGGCGGCGCATCGGGGCTGTCCTTCACCGCGGCCGAGAGGTTGGCGACCACGGCGGCCATGCGCTCGGCGTATGGCCGCGAAGCCTCGGCCGCCTCTTGGGCTTTGCGCAGTTTAGCGGCCGCCACCAATTGCATCGCTTTGGTGATTTTCTGCGTCGACTTCACCGAGCCGATGCGCACTTTGAGATCTTTAAGGCTGGGCATGGTTTCTGTCGCCTAGACTGGGGTAATTGTGTCGATCTCGACTAACTCAAGCGAAGTTTTTGGCGAAGGTTTCGATGGCGTCTTTCAGTGCGCTCTCAACTTCGGTGTCGTTTTTCTTCTTATCGACCAGAAACTTCTTGGTGCGGATCAGCTCGAGCACGTCCTTCCGTTCGCCATTGAGGTACCGCAGCAGCTCCTCTTCGAACCGCTTCACATCACCGACGGGAAGTTTGTCCAGATATCCCCGCGTGCCCGCATAAATCACCGCAACCTGTTCCTCGGTGCGCAGCGGAGAAAACTGGTTTTGCTTCAAAAGCTCCGTCAGACGGTCCCCGCGATTGAGGAGTTTTTGCGTCGCCGCATCAAGATCAGATCCAAACTTCGCAAATGCCGCCATCTCACGATACTGGGCAAGTTCACCTTTCATCTTGCCGGCAACTTCCTTCATCGCTTTAATCTGGGCCGCCGAGCCAACCCGACTGACCGAAATACCAACATTCACCGCGGGTCTAATGCCCTGGTAAAAAAGGTCGGTCTCCAGGAAGATCTGCCCGTCGGTGATCGAAATCACATTGGTCGGGATGTATGCCGACACGTCGTTCGCTTGCGTCTCAATCACCGGCAACGCCGTCAGCGAGCCCGATCCATTCTTCTCATTGAGTTTCGCGGCCCGCTCAAGCAAACGTGAGTGCAGATAAAACACATCACCAGGGTACGCTTCGCGCCCCGGCGGACGGCGAAGCAACAACGACATCTGCCGATAAGCCACAGCCTGCTTGGACAAATCATCGTAAATGATCAGCGCATGCTTGCCGTTGTCGCGGAACCACTCCCCCATGGCGCAAGCGGAAAACGGCGCCAAGAACTGCAATGGCGCAGGCTCAGACGCCGTCGCAGCCACCACAATAGAGTATTCCAGCGCCCCGCGTTCTTCCAGGGTCTTAACGATCTGCGCGACAGTCGAGCGCTTTTGCCCGATCGCGACATAAATACAATAGAGCTTTTGGCTCTCATCATTGCCGTCATTGAGCGGCTTTTGGTTGAGGATGGCGTCAACGCAAATCGCGGTCTTGCCCGTCTGGCGGTCACCGATCACGAGCTCGCGCTGTCCGCGCCCAATCGGGATCATGGCGTCGATGGACTTGATGCCGGTCGACATCGGCTCATGCACCGACTTACGGGGGATGATGCCAGGCGCCTTCACGTCGGCCCGGCGGCGCTCGGCGACGTCCTGCAGCGGCCCCTTGCCGTCAATCGGATTGCCAAGCGGATCAACCACCCGTCCCAACAGACCCATGCCCACCGGCACGTCCACGATCTCACCCAGACGCTTAACGGTGTCGCCTTCCTTGATGCCGCGGTCATCGCCGAAGATCACGACCCCGACATTGTCGCGCTCCAAGTTCAGCGCCATGCCTTTGAGGCCGCCGGGAAACTCGACCATTTCCCCGGCGCGCACGCTATCCAGGCCATAGATGCGAGCGATCCCGTCGCCCACCGACAACACTTGCCCCACCTCAGCCAGTTCAGCTTCCGCTCCAAAGGAGAGGATCTGATCTTTCAAGATGGACGAAATTTCCGCCGCGCTAATCGACATGTCAGGCACCTTTCATCACGGTCTTCAGCCGCTCCAATTGGGTTTTGACCGAGGAATCAAACCGGCGCGAGCCAAGCTGCACCACCATGCCGCCAATCAGGTCTGGCTGCACGTTCGCTTCAAGCTCCACCGTCTGGCCCACCGCCGACTTCAAGACGGTCGCCAATTGTGTGGTCTGGGTTTTGTTCAAGGCCACGGCCGTCGTCACAGTCGCGCGCACAACGCCGCGATGCTCAGCCGTCAATTCTTCAAAAGCCGTTATGAGATCGGGAATAGCGCCGGCGCGACGGTTGCGCGTCAACACGCCCAACACGTGGCGCGTCGTCTCGCCGAGCTCTGCTTTGTCGCCCAAGGCCGCCACGGCTTGGCTCTTCACCTCGGTTGTGACCGCCGGGCTTTCCAGCACCCGGCGCAATTCCGGGCTCTCAGCCCAAACCGCCCTAACCAAGCGCAGATCGTCGAGAACGCCGTCCAGCTCACCTTTGTCGCGAGCCACTTCGAACGCGGCCTGCGCATAGCGGGCGCCAACATCAGAAACCAAAGACAGTGCGGCCACGATCGGTGTCCAATTTCCAGGTCAAACGAAGAACCGGGCATGAAAGCGAACAGAGCATTCGCCCGATAACGTCGCCGCCACCGAACCCAACGGATCGCCTAGCACCAGTCTCCCCGCCCAGCAACACCCATGCCCCGTCAGTCGTGTATCCGCGCACAACAAACGTCAGTCCGCCCGCCTCACACACGCGTCAAAGGAACGAATAAGGATCCACATCAATGCTCGCGCGCGCCCACGAAGGGACCTTCACCATCGCCCGCCAGTCACGCATGTAAGACGACAAATCGACCGTGCGTTCCGCGCGAATGAGAAACCGCCGCCGGTGCTTCCCGCGCACCACCGCCATCGGAGGCACCGCCGGCCCCATCACGTCCACACCAGCAACCTCCGGCGCGGCGCGGGCGAAACTGCGCACCAGAGCTTCAAGCTTGATCTCGTCGGGCCCTGCGACAATCAGCGCCGCCAAGCGGCCAAACGGAGGCATGCCCAGCGCCTGGCGGCTGGCGATCTCGCTGGCCAGAAACGCGTTCCGGTCGCCAGCAACCAGGGCGGCGACCGCCTCATGATCGGGCATACAGGTCTGCAGCAACGCCCTGCCCGGTTTGTCGGCGCGCCCGGCCCGACCGGCGACTTGCACCAAGGTCTGGTAGGTCCGCTCACCGGCCCGCAAGTCGCCCCCGCGCAGCCCCAAATCAGCGTCGACCACGCCGACCAAGGTCAGTCCGGGGAAATTGTGCCCCTTAGCCACGATCTGCGTGCCGATGAGCACATCGATCTGTCCGGTTTCCATCGCCGACACCTTGGCGCGCACGGCTTTGGCGTCCCGCGCCGTGTCGGAGGAGAACACGTCGATCCTCAGCCCTGGGAACAGCGCCCGGGCTTCTTCCTCGAGCCGCTCCACGCCCGGCCCAACCGGGTGCAGCGAATCCTCAGCCTCGCATTGGGGACAACGCTTGGGCTTGGGAATGGAAAACCCGGTCGCGTGACACACCAGCCGCCCCGTATAACGATGCTCCACCACCCAGCTGTCGGTGTCCGGCGCTTTCAATCGAAGCCCGCC
>CAZADA010000079.1:0-14470 GCA_964483775.1 uncultured Caulobacterales bacterium | reverse complement strand
CCATCTTCTCGTTTGCCGACCGCACCTTCAACAATGACGGCGATTTGGAAGATCTGCTCGACTTTGAAAAGTCCGAACTCTCTGTCTACTGGGAACACGGTCTCACCGATCGATGGACATTGGTCGCAAAGCCCGTTCTCCAGCGGGTCGAAATCACCCGTGGGGCAAGCCGTGACGTGGCCGAGGGATTTGCCGGTTCCGAATTGGGTCTGCGCACGGTGATCGCCCGCCCCCGCGAGGGCGCGATCCTGTCGGCCCAGGTGTTGGCGCTTATTCCTGGCCAGGCCGAGAATGCGGTCGCTGAACCTTTAGGCGATGGCGGGTTCGGGGCGGAGGTGCGTGGTCGACTGGGGCAGGGGTGGCGACACGGCTTCGCCGAAGCCCAACTGGCTTGGCGCGATCGCGAAGACACCGAAAGCAGCGAAGCCCGGTTCGACGTCACGTTGGGCCTGCGCCCGACCGATCGCTGGTTGGTGCTCGGCCAGACCTTTTCCACATGGGGCTTGGAAGACCTCGGACCCTTGGACGAGAGCTTTGAAAGCCACAAAGTTCAGCTGACCGCCGTACGCGAACTCTCCGAACGGGTATCGTTTCAAGCCGGCGCGTACACAACAGTCGCTGGCGAGAATTTCGTCCAAGAAAACGCCGGAGTTTTGGGGTTGTGGCTTCGCTATTGATGGTTGGATGACGGCGTTGGGTGTGACGGTGACGACGGCGCGGCGTCGGCCTCCTCGGCGACCATGTCCTGCGTCGTCAGCATCAGATACCCGATCAGGTCACGCCGATTGTCAGCGTCGGCAACGCCAAGAAACCGCATGCCATTGCCTGGCAAAAAGTCCTGCGGATCAGCCAACCATTGATCGATGAGCTCAGGTGTCCACGCAATGCCTGCATCCTTGAGCGCGTCGGAGTACTGCCGATACCCCTCCGCGGTTCCCGATACGCGGCCAAACACGCCATGCAGATTGGGGCCGACACGGTGAGGTCCGCCCTTGCCCAGCGTGTGGCAGGCTGTGCATTGCGCGGCGATTGCGCGACCATTGGTGATGTCGGCCTGGGCGTAAATGCCCGGCAGGGCGGCGGCTTGGTCTTGCAGGTCGCTGTCACGCGACGCGCCGCCGCACGCGGCCAGCACGGCGAGGACGCAGAGGAAGAATAGCGGGCGCGTTGGTTTCATGGGTGATGAACTGATCGATCGGGGCGCGCCTTGCAATGGGGCCGCACCGCGGCACAGCGTCCTGGCCCGCGCCCAACCGGCCTAAGCCTAACTGGCCATGCGTTTGGCGCCGGCGTTCAGCGCCAGCATGATTTCAGCTTGCAGATCGTGCTTATCAACCGGCTTGGCCGTGTAACCGTCCATGCCCAGCGCCAAATAGCGCTCGCGATCTCCGCTCATGGCGTCGGCGGTCAGGGCGACGATGGGAATGTCGCGATAACCGCGGGAGCTGTCACGGATGGCCTTCACCGTTGCCGGACCATCCATGACGGGCATGTTCATATCGATCAGCAACAGATCGAAGGTGTCGCGATCCAGATGCCGCAGCGCCGCCTCGCCGTGCTCGGCTTCGGTGACGATCATACCCTTGGGCTCGAGGAACACCCGCGCCACGCGCCGATTGACGATGTTGTCGTCGACCAACAGCACTCTGACGTTCTCAAGACCCGCGCCAATGGCGGCCCTGTCTGATGGGCGCAGCGGCGCGGCCGAGACCGGTTCGACGGCGGCCGGCTCGGCCAAGAATGTGAACGTGAAGGTGGATCCTTCGCCAACGCGGCTGTGCACTTGGACGTCGCCGCCCATCAGCCGGGCAAGCTTGCGTGTGATGGCAAGGCCCAAACCGGTGCCGCCAAAGCGTCGTGTCGTGGCGTCGTCGGCTTGGGTGAACGCCGTGAAGATCTGCTGCTGCGCGTTCAGGCTGATGCCGATACCTGTGTCTTCGACCCGCACACTCACGAGCAGTTCGTGTGTCGCGGTCGTTTCGGCGTGGACGCTGACCGTGACCGACCCGACTTCGGTAAACTTGATCGCATTCGACACCAGGTTGGACACACATTGACGCACACGGACGGGGTCATAGTGCAGATTGTCTGGTAACTGTTCATCACAAGAGAACTTAAGGTTCACGCCCTTTTCTTCGGCATAGGCGGAGAACAGCTTATTGATACGATTGAGGTCATGCTTGAGGTTGCCGGTAACTGGCGTGATATCCAAGCGACCCGCTTCGATTTTCGAGAGATCGAGGACGTCATTGAGCAAGACCGTGAGTGTTTTGCTGCAATCGTTGATCGTATCGACCATGTCGCGGACGTCACTCGGCAGAGACTTTGACGCCAAGACCTCGGTCATGCCGACAACGCCGTTGAGCGGCGTGCGGATCTCATGACTGACCGACGCCAGGAACCGCGACTTGGCCGCCGTGGCGCGTTCGGCGGTGTCGCGCGCCAAGGTCAACTCCTGCACCGTCTCGCCCAAGCGCGCGTGGCGTTGCTCGATCGCGGCGATCATCGCGTTAAAGGCCTCAACTAGACTGCGGACCTCCGCAGGACCATCAGCATCCACGCGCGTGGCGTAGCACTCGGTGTCACAAATCCGACGGATCCGGCGCTCAATGCGCTGGATCGGCCGTATGATGCGGCGTGACAACAAAAACGCAAACACGCCTGACAAGCCCAAGGCCAAGAGCAGGACGCCCGCGCCCTGCGCCAAGCGGCCAAGCACGGCGGCTTGGACCGTGTCCATGCTGATGGTCAACGTAAGGGCGCCAATCAAAGCGCCATCACGGGTAACGGGTGTTGTGACCTGCAAGGGAGGTACAAAGGCGCCCGCCGCAACATCGCCATCGCGGGCGTAGCGCGCCAACACAACGCCCTGTGGATCGGTCACAACAGCGCCCAGCACACTCTCAAACGCTGCGGCGGCTTCAACCGACGCGCTGATCGCCTGGTCGTCGCCACGGGCGACAGGGCCAGCGAGATTGTTGGCGACGATCTTGGAGACGATCACGGATTCCTGTTCGACGACGGTCCGCGCCTGCCGAGCATCCAAGATAATGGACAGCGCTGTGGCCACACCCAACGCGACGACGCACACGCCCAACATGGCCACGGCAATCAGCGTCGACAGGCGTCGCGGCGTGGCCTTGGCCGATTCGAAGACGGGTTCAGACATGGGTGCATCTCCGTAAGACCACCACTCCCGCTAGGCCGCCGTCCGCGCCCACGGCGCATGCGCGCCGGCAAGGCTTGGCGCCAGCCGATCGATTCCCAGTCATTTGTCCCCACACACCAGACGCAAACATAGCGTTGGTAGCCATAAGCCAAACGTCCTACCGAACCGTTGATGACGCCCCGATATGCTTAAAACAGAGACGCAAGTTTGAGATTAAATACTGTGAACACTTGAATGAAGTGATGGTCAGGCAAATTGAAGAGCAAATGGTCGCCGCAACCATTGCCACAGATCAGCCACAATCTCCGGTGGCGCCTCAGCCGCTTCGCTTGACCAACACGGGCGCCCCAGACTTAATCAGGGCGTGGATGGAGGAGTGCGCGGAATGGCGGGTGGCGAACGTGTGGTCATCATCGGCGCCGGCCAAGGCGGCGTCCAGGCGGCGTTCGCCTTGCGCGATGAGGGCTGGCAAGGCGCCATCACGGTTTTGGGCGACGAACCCGAGGCGCCATATCAACGCCCGCCGCTGTCCAAGGGTTACCTCTTGGGCAAAGTGGACACCGACCGTGTGAGGCTGCGCGCCCAGAACGCCTATGACACTGCGCAAATCGATGTGATTGAAGGCGTCAGCGTCGTCGACATCGACCGCACCGGACAAACCGTTGGCGTTTCAGGCGGTGATCGGACGCCGTACGACCACCTGATCCTCGCCACCGGCGCCAGTCCGCGCACATTGCGGTTACCCGGGATGGATTTGCCCGGCGTGGGCGTGTTCCGCACACGAGCCCACGCGGACGCCCTACGCCAGCGGTTGCGCCCTGGCGTGCGCCTGGTGGTGATTGGCGCTGGCTACATCGGTCTGGAGTTGGCCGCCGCTGCGCGCGAGTTGGGCGCTGACGCTTTGGTTCTGGAGCGGGCGCCGCGTGTGCTGGCGCGTGTCGCAGGACCGGTTATCGCCGACCATTTTCAGGCGCTGCATCGAGCCCACGGCGTGGAGGTTCGCTGCAATGTCGACGTGCTTGCGTTTGAGGGCGACGAGCACGTCAATCGCGTGCGCACCGCCGACGCGGTCCACCCATGTGACGCGGTCATCGTCGGCGTTGGCGTTGAGCCGAACACACACTTGGCGCAAGCGGCGGGACTGGCGTGCGATGACGGCGTCGTTGTCGATCATGACGCGCGCACCAGCGATCCCGCCATTTTCGCCATTGGCGATTGCGCGCGCCGGCCCTTGGTTCACTACGCCGATGAAACGATGCGCTTGGAGTCCGTTCACAATGCTCTCGAGCAGGGTAAGCTTGCTGCGGCGGCCATATGCGGCGCAGACCGGCCAGCGGTGGAAACGCCCTGGTTCTGGTCGGATCAGTTTGATCGCAAATTGCAGACCGCCGGGGTCCTGCGCGGCTTTGACGCTGAAACGGTCCGCGGCGATCCGGCGAGCGACCGATTTGCCGTGTTCTACACCCGCTCAGGCCGGCTCCTCGCCGTCGATGCGGTGAATAGCCCGGCCGACTTTTTGGGCGCCAAGCCCTTCATTACCGCGCAAGCTTCCATACCGGCCGAGACGCTCGCCGATCCCGCCCAGTCCTTGCGCCAACTGGCGAGCGCAATGGTGGGCTAAGCGCGCTGTATCGCCAAAAAAAGGGAGGTGCGCCAAACGCACCCCCCTCATCATGTCCAAACAAGCTGGCCGATCCTAGTTGCCGCCCAGGTGCTCCAGACGCACGCCCAGGACGTCAACCAATTGGTTGGGATCCTCGCCGGCCAGTTCGCTCAACTGAGCAGCACTTTGCGCCGTCAACGGTTCGCGAGGCCGCACGGTGAGCCGCAAGGAGCCGCCATTTTGAATGAAGTCGGCTACGGAATTGGCGTAGTCGGTGACGAACGGCAAGCTCTCGCCCATCCCGCCAGCGGCCTGAACCACCAGCTCAGAAGCCAACAGCCGCAACTCGTCCGTCGTCATATCGGCGTAGCGCTGCAGTTCCGGCGTTTCATCGGCCGACATGGCGGCGTACTCGCGGAACACGTCAAAGCCAGCCTCGAGGCCGCCATCGTCCACAATCTCGATCATCACCGAGTTCAGAGCGCCCTCCGCCATGAAGAGTTGGCTCATGCCATCCTGGTCGAAATCGCCGGCCTCTTGGAACAATTGGGCGAAACTGTCGAATGACGGCAGCACGCCTTGGGACTCGAAACGGATCCGGCCGAGATTGCGCACGCCTAAACCGAGATTGGCCAGGGTCCCGCCATTGTCGGGGTTCCAATCGAGCAGGATGCTAAAATCCGTGACGACCGGAGACAGGTTATAGCGCTCAAGCAGTGAGATAACCTCAGCGGCGTCCGGCGGCACCGGCATCGCCCTGTCCGTGCTCGCAGCGAGGTCCACCATTTGGGCGAAGTCCAACGACAGCCCCTCCAGGTTAAAGCCAAAGCGGGTGGGCGTGAGCCAATGGAATTTCGAAAGGTCGAGCTCAAAGTACTCCAGACCCACGACGTCGAAATTGTTGACGCTGACGTTGGTGTCGGTGACTTTCATCACGCCGAAAGTCAAAAGGTCTGTCTCCGAAAGATCCGGAAGTTCCATCGCCAACAAGTATGTCAACGCCTGGTCCATACGCAGGCCTTCGTGAACAGCCGAGCCGATCGAGAACCCGACGGTGTTGCTGTCCCATTCGGCCGGGGCTCCAAAGTCCCAGTTGTACACGCGCGTGTCGAACTCCACGTTGACGTCCAGACCTTCCATCAAGCTCTCTTCGACGTCGTAACCGCGCCAGCCTTTGCTGCCCGCGCGCGCCAGCGAGAAATCAACCGTGCCGCGACTGCCGTAGCCGACGAAGTCGAAAGCCCCGCGCGCATTCGTCATCGTGGTCGCTTCGGCGGCCAAGGAGCGTTCAAACGCTATGATCTGACGCAATGGGCCAATGGGATCCTCAGCTTGCGGATCGTCCAATGAAATCACCTGCGGGCCCGTGTCGAACGGCAACAGCGCAACGGTATCGAACACCAGGCGCTCGACGGCGAGGTCGTAGCGCAAGAACTCCACATCATCGCTCACGCTCGTGCGGTCGAACGCAGCGCCGCTGTCGACGAGGGCTTTGATTTGCGCATCCAACACGCCGACCATGACCTCAAGCCCTGACGTTGACAGGCCCGACGCCTCGATCCGGCTGGCGATGGCGCCTTCGTCTTCAAGGCGTTCGCCACGAAGGCGGGCGGCGACAAACTCGGCGTCAAAATCCCAAAAGCGCATGGCGTCGATGGTGATCGCGACCTGCTCGACGGGCGTCCAGACAATGCGCATGTCCTCGATCAACAAGGCGCCGCTGTCTTCCTCGTAGGAGGCGGCGCCATACGTGACGCGCCATTCTTCGGGCAACGCATCAATCACCAAGTCGGCGTCAGCAGGATCGGGCGCAGGCCCGCTGGGCGTCGCCAGCGCTCGCGTCTCGACCGCGTCCAGTTCTTCGCTCAGGCGCGCAATTTTCTCGGCCGCCGCCTCTTGAGAGGGCTGTTGGTCTTCCACGCGCGCATCCTCATCATCGTCCTCGTTCGACGATTGCGGGCATGCGGTCAAAAATAGAGCCGTGCAGAAAACGGCAAAGAGCCTCATCCAAGCCTTCATGACGATCCCCATGGCTGAAAGCACCGCGTGTCTCTAGCGCGGCGCGCAGGCAATTGCGAGCCTTTCCCACCAAAAAGGCGCCAAAGGCTAAGAAGCTGCTGTGATCTGGCGCGCCGGCCTTTGTCAAGCGCGGTGTACAAATCACGACCCGTCCTGTAGCAGCCCGTGCGCATGCAACATTTTTTGACGACACACGATTGGAGCCGGGCGGAGCTGCAAGCTCTGCTGGACGACGCCGCGGCCATCAAAGGCGCGGGCGACACTGATGATTTGGCGGGAAAGAAGGCCGCGCTCGTCTTCTTCAACCCCTCTTTGCGAACGCGGACATCGTTTCAGATCGCGATGTTGGAGTTGGGCGGCCACGCCATTGTGCTCGATGCGGCGGGCGCGTGGCCGCTCGAGGTCGAGCCTGGCGCGATCATGGACCAAGAAGCCGAGGAGCACATCCAGGAAGCGGCCGGCGTCTTGTCTCGCTATTGCGACGTGATCTGCGTGCGCGCCTTTCCCAAGTTCCAAGATTGGGCGGTCGACCGCGAGGATCGGATCATCAAGGCCTTCGCGCACTTTGCAACGGTGCCGGTGGTGAACATGGAGACCATCGTGCATCCGTGTCAGGAATTGGCGCTGATGCGCGCGATCCAGGATCGGTTCGGCGGGCCTCCCGACGGCAAAACCTTCACATTGACCTGGACCTATCATCCCAAGCCGCTGAACACGGCCGTGGCCAACTCTGCGCTGTTGATCGCCAGCGCCTTTGGGATGCATGTCCGCCTGTTATGTCCCAATCCCGATTACGTTCTCGATGAGATGTTCATGGACGCCGCGCGGGCCAACGCGCAAGCGCAGGGTGGCTCGCTGACCGTCACCCACGACATTGAAACGGGTTATGGCGGAGCGGACGTCGTTTACGCCAAAAGCTGGGGCGCCCTGCCGTATTTCGGGCGCTGGGATGAGGAAAAGCCGATCAGAGACGCGCACAAGCACTTCATCGTCGATGAGGAGAAGATGGCCCTGACCAACAACGCGCTGTTCAGCCATTGCTTGCCGATGCGGCGCAACGTGAAAGCCACCGATGCAGTTGCAGACGCGCCTTACTCGATGATTTTGGATGAAGCCGAAAATCGTCTGCACGTTCAAAAGGCTGTGCTGAAACGGTTGCTGGCCGGTCAAGCCTGAGGTGTGGGTGGATGAGCAAAGGTAAAATCGTACTCGCCTTCTCGGGCGGATTGGACACCAGCTACTGCGTGGTTTGGCTCAAAGATCAGGGCTATGACGTGGTGACCTACTATGTCGACACCGCCGGCCCTGGTGTCGCCGAAGCGAGTGGGGACGACGTCCAGGCGCGCGCCGAAGCGCTGGGCGCGGTTGAGCACCACTCCATCGCGGCGTCGGACCGGTTGTGGGACGAGATCGTCACGCCGCTGATCAGGGCCGGGGAATGGCGCCAAGGCCGCTATCCGCTGTTGTGTTCGGATCGCTATCTGATCGTGAAGATCGGCCAGGAAATCGCCCAAGCGGTCTCGGCAAACGCCATCGGCCATGGCTGCACTGGCATGGGCAACGACCAAGTGCGGTTCGACCGCTCCATCCGCGCGCTGGGCGACTATCAGGTCATCGCGCCGATCCGCCATGTGCCCGCCAACGCTGGTAATGTGCGCGCCTATGAGCAGCGCTATCTTGAAGAGCGTGGCCATCCGGTGTCCGCAGCGCAAAAGCGCTACACCATCAACCAGAACCTGTTGGGCGCAACGTTTTCTGGCGGGGAAATCGACGAGTGGACCGAACCGGGTGCGCACGCCCGTTCGCTGACCGCGCCGCGTGAGCAATGGCCTGGCGAGCCGCTCAAACGCACCATTGGCTTTGAGCGGGGCCGCGCGATCACATTGGATGGCGTGTCCATGCCAGGCGCGGATTTGCTGGCGGCATTGAACCGCGATTTTGGCGCCTACGGCGTGGGCTATGGCGGCTACACTGGGGACACCTTGGTGGGCCTTAAGGGGCGCATCGTGTTCGAGGCGCCAGGTTTGATCACGCTGGAAGCTGCACACCGCGCGCTTGAGCACGCCGTGTTCACCGCTGAACAAAACGCCTTCAAGCCCCAGGCCGCCCGCAAGTGGGCTGATCTTGTCTATGATGGCGGCTATTTTGATCCGCTGCGCGCCCAGCTCGAGAGCTTTATTGAAGCGACCCAAGCCCGCGTCACCGGCGAGGTCACGGTGCAAACCCATGGCGGCGTCGTTGAGGCGATGGCGCTCGCCTCGCCCTACATCATTCGCCGCGAAGGGGCGGTCTACGCCCAAACGTCGGATTGGACCGCTGAAGAGGCCGAGGGATTCATCAAACTGACCGGCCAAAGCGCCCAGGTTTGGTCACAGCTCGAACACGAGCCATGAACGCTCCGCGCGCTGCGATCCTCGACGAGCTTGCGTGGTTGGTTGCGTGCGACACGCGCAATCCGCCGCGACTGATCACGTCGGACGCGCCCCTGTTCGCCAAATTGCGCGAACGCCTGCAGGGGTTCGCCATCAGCCTGCACGATTTCAACGATGGGTGTTTGGCGTTTCACGCGGTGCGGGGCGCCCCGTCCACGCTGTTTAACGTGCATCTCGACACGGTGCCTGACGCGCAGGGGTGGGCGCACGATCCCCACACGCTGGTCCGTGCGCACGACCGCGCCATAGGCCTAGGGGCGTGCGACATCAAAGGAGCCGCCGCGTGCCTCCTGGCTTTGGCCGACGCCAGTGACGCCCCTATGGCGGTGGTGTTCACCACCGATGAGGAAGCCGGATCGAGCGTGGCGGTGCGCAGTTTTCTCGACACCAAGCCGACCTACGACAGGGTTGTGATCGCCGAACCTACAGCCGCCCGCGCCGTCACCGCCCACCGCGGCATCGTGTCCGCTGAGGCGAGATTCACCGGAACCTCGGGCCATGCTTCCAAGGTGGGGCGCTCGGCCGTTCACGCCGCCGCGCAATGGATCACAGACGCGCTCGCTGCGTCATGGGCGCGCGATGTCAGGCTGAACTTCGGTCGAATCGAGGGCGGCCTGAAAAGCAATATGATCGCCGCGGACTGCGTGGTGAATGTGGGCATGCGCCCGCCGCCCGGCGAAGACCCAGGCCAAATGCTCAGCGCCTTGAGCGCCGCAGGGGGCGACGCGCTCGCCAGCCTCGATGTGCGTTTTTCAGGGCCCAACCTTCCCCGACCGGGTGACGCCGCCGCCGCCGCCCAGCGCTCAGCGGCGCAGTGGGCGCGCACATGCGGTGTTGATCTGGCTGACCCCGTTGACTTTTGGACAGAAGCCGCGCTCTTCAGCGCTGCGGGATACCCAGCCATCGTGCTCGGCCCTGGGGCGATCGCCCAGGCCCACACGGTCGATGAATGGGTCGCCTACGCTGACCTTGATGCTGCCTTTGCAGCCTACAACAAGATGTTACGCCATGGCTGACGGCACATTTCGCGACACCCTGATTGAGCTCTTGAGCCATATCAAAGATAGCCAAGAAATCCGGTCCTATTTGGCGCGGTTTGGTTCGGCCGATCAGAGCGGATTCGCCATCATCAAAGTGGGCGGCGGCGTGCTCGAAGACGATCTGGAGAGCCTCGCGGCGGGTCTGTCATTGCTGCACAGTGTTGGCCTCACGCCGATTGTGGTCCATGGCGCAGGGCCCCAGCTCGACCGCGACATCAAAGCCGCTGGCCTTGGCACGGATCGGCGCGACGGCTTGCGTGTGACCTCGGTTGAGCACCTTGCCATCGTCGCGAAAACGGCCACGCGCGTCAGCGTCGACCTTGCGGCGGGGCTGCGCCGACGGGGCGCTGCGGCCGCCATCGTGCCGCCGACCGTGATCCGCGCCCGCTTGCTCGACGAGACGCGCTACGGACGTGTGGGCGACCCCATCAGCGTGGACACCGACACCATCGCCAAGCTCGCCGCCTCGGGCGCCTTGCCCATCATCGCGTGCGTGGGCAGCGATGAAGAGGGCCGGTTGGTCAACATCAACGCCGATTCCGTAGCGCGCGCTCTGGCCATGGCGCTCCAGCCGCTCAAGATTGTGTTTGTCACCGGCGCGGGCGGGTTGCTGGACCGAGACGGGGAGGTCATTCCCTCCATCAACCTTGACGCCGAACTCGAGCAGCTTGAGGCCGAAGGGGTCGTGCACTCCGGCATGTTGTTGAAGCTGCAGGAGATCGAAAAGCTGCTGGAGGGCTTGCCGGCGTCGAGCTCGGCCTCGATCACCTCCGCCGACGGTTTGGTGCGTGAGCTGTTCACCCATGGCGGTCAGGGCACGCTGGTGCGCAAAGGTGAACGCATCGCCACCATCACTGACCGCGACGCCGTTGACCGTGTCGCGCTGCACGCGTTGCTAGAGAGCGCGTTCGGTCGTCCACTCGATGCTGAATATCTGCCCGCGCTTGACTTTCGCCGCGCCTATATCGCCAGCGAGTATCGGGCGGCCGCCATCGTGACCGATCTGGATGGCGGCGCAGCGTTGATGGACAAGTTCGCCGTTTCCCCGAGCGCGCGCGGGGAGGGGCTCAGCTACGCGCTGTGGCGCATGATCCGCCATGACGAGCCCCTCGTCTTTTGGCGTTCCCGGCCCGAGAATTCGTTCAACGATTTTTACGCCGCGCGCGCCAATGGCTTTGTGCGCCACAAGGGCTGGACAGTCTTCTGGGCTGGCGACATCAGCCTGGCGGACGCCGACGATCTGGTGCGCCAAGTCGCCGAGCGTCCGGCGAGCTTTGTGGAGATGGCGTGAGCGTCGCGGTCGGATTGGTGGGCGCGCGCGGCCATGTCGGCCGTGAGGTGCTCCGTTTGGTGGCGCGCCATCCCGAACTTGATCTGAGCTTTGCGGTTTCGCGGCAATGGGCGGGCGAACTGGTGGCCGCCCGCGCGCCGGTCGACTCTGACGTCGCTTTTGAGGCCTTGTCCCCAGCTGACATCGCCGAACGCGCCGCTGACGTGATCATTCTCGGCCTGCCCAATAGCCAGTCGGCCCCCTTCGTGGACGCGATCCAAGCGCGCCGACCTGACACAGTGATACTCGATCTGAGCGCGGATCACCGCCACGTGGACTGGACCTATGGCCTCACCGAACTGAACCGCGCCGCCCTTAAGGGGGCTGTGCGCATCGCCAATCCGGGGTGTTATGCGAGCGCCGCCCAGTTCGCGCTCGCCCCCCTCAAGGATCGGATCGAAGGACCCGCGGCGGTGTTTGGCGTCTCGGGCTATTCCGGCGCCGGCACATCGGCGTCGCGCAAAAACGACGTTGACGCGCTGGCGGACAACATCATGCCCTACGCGTTGACTGGACACGGGCACGAGCGGGAGATCGCATCGGCCGGCGATTGGTGTTATCCTCACATTCGGTTTGCGCCGAGCGTTGCGGGGTTTTTCCGCGGCTTGGTGGTGACAATCCGCGCTAAGCTACGACCGAACTTGAGCGAAGCCGATGTCCGCACGGCGCTCGAGCAGACGTATCAGGGCGAAGCCTTCGTCCAGGTGCAAACCGATCCCGCCGAACCCAAGGCCGTCGCCAACACGCCCCTGTGCGTGGTGGGCGGTCTGATGGTCGAGGCCTCCACCGGCGACGTCGCCATAACAGCCGCGCTTGACAACTTGCTCAAAGGCGCGGCTTCCCAAGCGGTGCAGAACATCAATCTGGCGTTGGGACTGGACGAAGCGCTCGGCCTCAACGCCCCGACCGCGACCATCACCCGCTGAGGAGTTTGACCATGACCCCGCCCGCCTCGCCGAGCAGCCCCGTCGCAACAGGCGTGTTGGTCCTGGCCGATGGGACCGTGTTTCGTGGTCAGGGGTGCGGCGCGACGGGCGAGGTGGTGGGTGAGGTGTGTTTCAACACCGCTATGACGGGGCACTATGAGATCCTTACCGATCCCTCCTACGCCGAGCAGATCATTTGTTTCACTGCGCCCCATGTGGGCAATGTCGGCATGAACCCGGACGACGGCCAGTCCCACCCCGATGGGAGTGTACGCGCCCGCGGCGCAATCGTGCGCGCGCCGATCACCGCCCCGTCAAGTTGGCGCGCCGCAGCGCCCTTTGAGGCGTGGATGGCTGACAATGGCGTGGTCGGCCTGGCCGGCGTCGACACCCGTGCGCTGACGCATCGAATCCGCGAAACGGGCATGCCGCACGGCGTCATCGCGCATGACCCTGAAGGCCGATTTGACGTGGCCGCCCTCCAGGCCCAAGCGGCGGCCTGGGGCGGCGTCGGTGGGGCTGATCTGGCGGCGAAGGCGGGTGTTGACCACAAACAGTCGGCCGCCTTCACGCGCTGGAGCTGGCCCGGTGGGCGTGTGCTCTCCGGCCATGACGGCCCCAGCATCGCTGTGATCGATTTTGGCGCCAAGGGCGACATCCTCGACAGCGTGATGGCGGCGGGCGCGCGGCCAATCTTGATCCCCAACGCAGCCAGCGCTGAACAGGTGCTGGCGCTCGATCCGGCTGGGATGGTGTTGTCCAACGGTCCTGGAGATCCTGCGGCGACCTATCAGCGTGTGGCCCCGCTGCTGGACGCGTTGATCGCGAGCGGCCGACCTATGCTCGGCATTTGCTTGGGTCACCAGCTGCTCGGTCTGGCTGCCGGGGCGCGCACCGAAAAGATGGAGCAGGGCCATCATGGCGCCAATCACCCTGTGAAGGATCTGGAGACCGGCCAGGTCGCCATTGTGTCGATGAACCACGGTTTTGTGGTCGCCCGCGACAGTCTGCCGGACACAGTCCGAGAAACGCATGTATCGCTGTTTGACGGCACGAACTGTGGTTTGGCGTGGATCGATAAGCCCATCATCAGCGTCCAGCACCACCCAGAAGCCGCGCCGGGCCCCCTCGACGCCCTGGGCGTGTTCGCCCGGTTCGTCGAAGGCGTCGGCGTGACCGAAGTTGACAGATGAACACGCAGCATAGCTGTTCGATCCGTGTTGCACTGCGGGGTGGGCGCAGATAAACCCCCGTCAATTTGCCTGCGCGAACGTGGGCGTCAAAGCTGGTGATCCCAATGCCCAAACGCGACGATCTCAAGACCATCATGATCATCGGCGCAGGGCCCATCGTCATCGGCCAAGCCTGCGAGTTTGACTATTCCGGCGTGCAGGCGTGCAAAGCCCTGAAAGCCGAAGGCTACCGGGTGGTTTTGATCAACTCCAACCCGGCGACCATCATGACCGATCCATCGGTCGCCGACGCCACCTACATCGAGCCGATCACGCCGGCGTTCGCCGAACAGGTGATCGCCGCTGAACGTCCCAAGTCGCAAGGAGGCTTTGCGCTCCTGCCGACCATGGGCGGGCAAACGGCCCTCAACTGCGCCCTTGAGCTTGAGCGCAACGGCGCCCTTCAGCGCCACGATGTCGAGCTCATTGGAGCGCGCGCCGACGCCATCGATAAGGCCGAGGATCGGCTCAAATTCCGTGAAGCGATGGACGCCATTGGCCTGGAATCGCCCAAATCCGTTCTCGCCACGACGTTGGAGGAGGCTGAGCGGGCGCTCGACATTGTCGGGCTGCCCACCATCATCCGTCCTTCCTTCACGCTCGGGGGGACCGGCGGCGGCGTCGCTTACACCCACGAGGAGTTCCGCCGCATCGCCGCAGGGGGTTTGGAGGCTTCGCCCGCCACTCAAATCTTGGTCGAAGAATCGGTCTTGGGCTGG
>CAZADA010000078.1:0-14474 GCA_964483775.1 uncultured Caulobacterales bacterium | reverse complement strand
CGGACTATCCCAACCAGGTCAACAATGTGCTTGGTTTTCCCTATATTTTCCGCGGCGCCCTGGATGTCCGGGCCAAGACCATCAACGAGGACATGAAGCTCGCCGCCGCGCGTGCGTTGGCCCAATTGGCCCGCGAAGACGTGCCCGACGAAGTGGCCGAAGCGTATCAGGGCGAGCGGCTGTCGTTTGGCCGCGATTACATCATTCCCGCGCCGTTTGATCCGCGGCTGATCTCATTTGTGCCCCCCTTCGTCGCCCAGGCGGCCATGGACACCGGCGTTGCGCGCAAACCCATTCGCGACATGGACAATTACCGACGCGCGCTTGAGCGTCGGCTCGACCCCACCGCGGGTCTGCTTCAGCGCATTCAGACCGCCGTGCGTGCAGAGCCCAAACGCATCATTTTCGCAGAGGGCGAGGAGCCTTCGGTGATCCGGGGCGCCTATGCGTTTCATTCCCAGGGCCTGGGCGAGGCGATCCTCATCGGCCGCGATGAACAGATCGAGCGCAATATCAAGCTGCTCGGTCTGCCGGAAAACCACGGCATGACCATAAGCAACGCCCGTTTAACCGATCTCAACGCCAGCCTCACCGATTACCTTTATAAGCGTCTGCAACGTAAGGGCTATCTGCTCCGCGACGCCCAACGCCTAGTCAATCAGGATCGCAACATTTTCTCTGCCTGCATGCTCGCAATGGGCGAAGCGGACGGCATGGTGACCGGCGTGACCCGCCATTTCGACACGGTCCTGGCGGGCGTGCGCCTGGCCATTGACGACCGGCCCGACGAACGCGTGATGGGCATGTCGATCGCGCTCGCGCCCGGGCGCACCTTGTTCATCGCGGACACAAGTGTTGTTGAGTTTCCCAACGCCCACGAACTGGCCGACATTGCGTGTGAGGCCGCGGCCGCTGCGCGCCGATTGGGATTCACGCCGCGCGTCGCCTTGTTGTCCTACTCGACATTCGGTCAGCCGCCCGGCGAGCGCATGGAAAAGATCCATGAAGCCGTACGCATCTTGGAAGAGCGAGATCCTGGCTTTGAGTTCGAGGGCGAAATGGCTGCTGAGGTGGCGTTGGACCCCGACCATCACCGCCTGTATCCGTTCTCACGTCTGAGCGAGCCGGCCAACGTGCTGGTGATGCCGGCGTTCCATTCCGCGGCCATCTCCACCAGCTTGCTCGGCGCAGCCGGAGGAGCGACGGTCGTCGGCCCGATGGTGTTGGGATTGAGCAAGTCGGTGCAGATCTGTCGCCTGGGCGCTCCGGTGTCGGACATCGTCACCATGGCGACGGTGGCGGCCTATGATGTTGGCGGGCGCGCCCATGCTGAACTGACCGACCCTGAAGGCGCCATCCGCCATGGCGAGGTGATCAGCCGCCCCGTCCACGAGCCTCAAGCCGAACCGCTGCCCGGGGAGTAACGCGCAGCCGCGCCCGGGCCTGGCATTTTCGGCGTGTCAGGTCCACATCTTGAGTAGGGTGAGCCCGCGCCGCCCCTGACCGTGGAGGGGGAGTGGCGATGGCCAAGAGCAAAACCGATCTGACAGAGGGCTCGGTCCCCCGGCATATGCTGCGGATGATCGTGCCCATGACGTTTGGCATCAGCGCCAACTTTCTCGCGGCCATCATCGACGCTTATTGGTTGGGCCAGCTTGGGGAAACGCCGCTCGCCGCCGTGGGCCTGGCTTTTCCAATTACCTTCGCGGTCTTCGCCGTGGCCATCGGCCTCAGCTCGGGCGCTATCGCCGCCCTCGCGCCCGTCGTCGGACGCGGCGACCGGCATGAGATGCAGCGCTTGACCACCGATGCGCTTTTGCTGGGTGTGGTGACGTGCGCCATTGTCGGCGCCTTAGGCGCGGCCGTGAGCCCCTGGGTCGCCCGCTTGATGAATGCGCAGGGTGAACTGTTAGAATTAGCGACCATCTATCTGCGCGTCTGGTTCATCGGACTTGTGTTCGTGGTCGTCCCCGTCATCGCCAACGCCATCATGCGCTCGACGGGTCAAGCGGTCCTGCCGAGCCTGTTGATGATCTCAACCGCCTTCACCAACATGATCTTGGACCCGTTCTTGATTTTTGGGTGGGGGCCGTTTCCGCGCTTGGAGATGGCGGGCGCGGCGCTGGCCACGGTGATCGCCAACGCCCTGGCGGCCGCGTTGTTCATGGTGATTTTGGTGCGCGATCGCCTCTTGTCGTTGGCTGGCGCCACGTGGGCTGAAATCAAGCGCCATTGGATGGCCATCGCCAAAGTTGGCGCCCCCGCCATGATCTCGACGGGCGCCAATCCGATCGCTTTGGGCTTTGTTGTGGCCAGCCTCGCCCGTTTCGGAGCTGAGGGCGACAACGCCGCGCTCGCCGCCTTCACCGCCGCCAGCCGGGTCGAGACCTTCGCCGTGATCCCCATGTTTGCGCTGTCCGCGGCCATCGCCCCCATAACCGGTCAAAACTGGGGCGCAGGGCGGGTCGATCGCGTGCAGGCCGCGTTTCGTTGGAGTTTTGGCTTTTGCATTGTGTGGAGTTTGGCCATGGCGGCGTTGCTGGCGCTTGGCGGCGGCGCCATCACCAACGCCATCATTGATGAGGGCGGCGGCGAAGCCGAACGCATCGCCCAACTCTATTTGTGGATTACCCCTGTGACGCTTTGGGGTTATGGCGTGGTGATGGCCGCTTCGGCGGGTTTCAATGGCTTGTCGCGGCCGGCGCCGGCGTTGAGCATGACCGTTCTGCGGTCATTGGTCTTGATGGCGCCTGCGGCCTGGATAGGAGGTTCGATCGCCGGCGGACCGACCGGCGCGTTTATCGGCCTTGCGGTGGCCAATGTGGCTTCGGGGGCGCTGGTCATGTGGTGGACGCTGCAGCCGCGCCTCAGCGGTGTGGCGAGTAAGGCAAACCCGACCCTGACCCCTACGGTGTAAAGCAAACTTTCGCGCAATCTGTGCAACTTGACGCACGTGTCGCCCCAGCTACCTCAAGGGCGATCGCGAGTGAAAGGACAACGCCGTGGGCCGCATTCTCGTCTTGGGTTTTCTCGTCAGTGTTGTGGGGGCCATGGCCTATTTCGGCTACGGCCGGTGGCAGGAGAACACGGCTGAAGAAGAGGGCGGCCGCCGTGGCGGCGGCGGGCTGGCGGTCGCGATCATGGTGGTCGAGCCGCAATCGTTTGCGGACATCGAAGAAGCCATCGGCACAACACGCTCCAATGAATCGGTCACCATCACCTCGCGCTCAACCGACCTCATCAGCCGCGTCGCGTTTGACAGCGGCGATCGCGTTGCGACCGGCCAGATCTTGGTGGAACTGGCCAATGAGCAAGAAGCGGCCGATCTGATTGACGCGCGCGCCACACTGGACGAGGTGCGCCGCGAGCTGGAACGTCAGCAAGAATTGGTGGGCCGCGGCGTCGTGGCTCAGTCCTTGGTGGACACCGCCCAAGCCGAAGTGGAACGCGCCGAGGCGCGCCTTGCATTCGTGGAGGCGCAAAAGGCCGAATTGGTGATCAGAGCGCCGTTCGATGGATTGGTGGGATTGCGCGACGCCAGTCCGGGCATGCTGGTTCGCCCCGGCGATCCCATTGTGACGCTCGACGACATCTCGGTGATCAAGGTCGATTTCACCGTGCCAGAGCGATTTTTGTCGGTGATTGCCGAGGGCGATGAGCTCACGTTGAGCTCGACCGCGTTTCCCGACGACGTGTTTGTCGGCGCCGTGGACCAAATTGACACCCGAGTGGACGTGGCCACACGCGCGGTGACCATCCGCGCCCTGATTGACAACCCCGACGGTAAACTGCGGCCCGGCATGCTCATGCTGGTTGAGGTGCGCCGCAATCAACGTAGCGCGCCGGCCGTGCCGGAGGTGGCCGTCACCCGCCGCAACGACCAGGCGTTTGTGTTTGTGGTGCGCGATCGGGAGGACGGCGGCATGGTGGTCGACCGCCGCACGGTGCAGACCGGCGCGCGGCGTGATGGGGTCATCGAGATCACCAGCGGTCTGCAGCCCGGCGAGCGGGTTGTCTCCGAAGGCGTGCACCGCTTGCGGCCCAACATGCCGGTTCGCCTGCCCGCCGCCAACCAGCGCGGGAACGCCAATCCAAGAGAAGGGCGCTCGGCATGACGCTTTCAGCCCTTGCCGTCCGCCGCCCGGTTCTGGCCGGCGTCGCCAGTGCGCTGCTCATTGTCTTTGGCGTGATGGCCTTCCTGTCGCTGCCGGTGCGTGAGCTGCCCGATGTGGAAGCGCCGCGTGTGTCGATCGACACGGTCTATGTCGGCGCCAACGCCGAGGTCATCGAAAACCAGGTCACACAAGTCATCGAAGACCAGCTGTCGGGCATAGCCGGCATCAAGACCATCACTTCGAGCAGCCGCGACGGGCGCTCCAGCATCGATCTGGAGTTCAACCTCTCGCGCGACCTGGAGGCGGCCACGAATGACGTGCGCGACGCCGTCGGTCGGATTGTCGACCGTTTGCCCGAAGACGCTGAGGCGCCCGAGGTTTCCAAGGCCGACCCCGACGCCCGCCCGATCATGTGGATGAGTTTGACGTCTGAGGAGCGCGACTCTCTGGAACTTGCCGATTATGCGAGGCGGTTCTTGGTGGACCGATTGTCGAAGGTCGACGGGGTCGCCCTGGTGCGCGTCAGCGGCGGCTCATCCTACGCCATGAACATCGCGCTTGATCCCCAAGCGCTGGCTGCGCGCGGTCTCACGGCCACCGATGTCGAGGCGGCGCTGCGCAGCGAAAACATCGAACTGCCCGCCGGTGAGTTGCAGTCCGATCAAACCGATCTGACGATCCGCGTCGCGCGCGCCTACGTGACCGAGGAAGAGTTCGCGAGCCTGCCGATCGGCCGGGGCCCCGACAACCACACCATCGAACTGCACGAAGTGGCCGACGTCAGCCTTGGCGCGGAAGAACCAAGGTTTTTGTTCCGCGGCAATGGCGAAAACCGCATTGGCCTTGGCGTCGTGCGTCAGTCCCAGTCCAACACCCTGGAGGTCGGGCGCGGCATCAAAGCCGAGATGGAGACGATCAGCCAATCGCTGCCGCCCGATTTGAAACTCGAGATGGCGTTTGACGGCACGGTGTTCATCGATAAGGCGATCGAGCAGGTCGGTTGGACCCTGCTGATCGCGTTCACCCTTGTTGTGGTGATCATCTACCTGTTTTTGGGTTCGTTACGCGCCGCCCTTGTTCCCGCTGTTGTGGCGCCGGTATCGATCATCGGCGTGTTCACCGTTCTGGCGATCTTTGGTTTCTCCATCAACATCATCACCATGTTGGCGTTGGTTCTGGCCATCGGTCTTGTGGTGGACGACGCCATTGTCGTGTTGGAGAACATTCAGCGACGGGTGGATTCCGGTGAGCCAAGACTGATCGCGGCCGACCGTGGCGCGCGCGAGGTGTTCTTTGCCGTGATCGCCACCACCGCCGTGGTCGTCGCCGTCTTCACCCCCTTAGCGCTGTTGAGCGGCTACACAGGGCGGCTGTTCGCCGAGCTTGCGATCGCGGTGTCCGGCGCGGTGATCATCTCCAGCTTTGTGGCGCTGACATTGTCGCCGATGATGTGTTCCAAGCTCCTCACCCCAGCGACCGAGCGCACATTCCCGGCCAGTTTTGTCAACGCCGGCCTTAGCGCCGTGCGGCGCGCCTATCGCTCGGCGCTGGGGCTGTTCATTGGTCCGATCGGTTTGGTGGTTGTCCTCCTCATCGCCGCGGCGTCAGGCCTCATCTATCTGTTTTGGAACACATTACCGTCCGAGGTCGTACCCAACGAGGATCGCGGATCGTTTTTTGTGAGCTACTCGGCCGCTCCTGGCGCTGGCTTTGACCACACCGCCGAACAGGCTGCGCAGGTCGAAGACATCCTGCTGGACTACGTGGAGAGCGGCGAAGCTGACACCGTGATGGTTCGGGTGCCCGGCTGGGGCGGCACAGGCTTCAACTCCGGCATCGCCATCGTTGTGCTGGCCCCGTGGGAGGAGCGCGAGCGCAACGGTTTCGCCGTCGTCGGTGAAATCAACCGCAAGCTCGGCGAGGTCACCGGCGTGCGCGGTTTCGCCGGCATGCGCAGCGCGATTGGCGGCCGCGGCGGGGGCGGCGACGACGTTCAGTTTGTGTTGCTCGGCCCTGACTATCCGCTGCTGAGCGCGGTGGCTGACGACATCATCGCCGAGGTCCAAACGAACAACCCCAACATTTTACGCCCGCGCACCGATTATCGGCCAACCTCGCCCCAGCTCGTGGTGCGCGCCGACACCAACCGCGCCAAAGACCTCGATGTGTCGATCCAAGACATCAACCGTGCGTTGGACTTGCAGCTGGGCGCCCGGCGGGTCGGCACGTTTGTCGATGGCGGTGAGGAGTACAACGTCATCCTGCAAAATCAGCGCGATGACCGGCGCGACCTCACCGACCTCAGCAACATCTATGTCAGCTCCAGTTCCAGCGACAATCAGATCCCGTTGTCCAACCTCATCACCTTAGAAGAGGTGGGCGAGGCGTCGGGTCGTCCGCGCTACGATCGGCTGCGCGCGGTGACCATCAACGCCACGCTCGCCGAGGGCTATCCGCTCAATGAGGCGGTGGCTTGGTTGCAGGACACCGCACAGGCCGTGGCGCCTGATGAGGTGCAATGGACGGTGACCGGCGCGGCTGAGCAGCTCAATGAGTCGCGCGACGCGACCCTGTTTGCGTTCGGCCTTGCCTTGCTCATCGTGTTCTTGGTGCTGGCCGCCCAATTTGAGAGCTTTACCAGCCCCATCGCCAGCATGGCCGCCGTACCCTTAGCCGTCGCGGGCGGCATGTTCGGCTTGTTCATGATCGAGGGGCAATCGCTCAACCTTTACAGTCAAATCGGGTTGGTGATCCTCATCGGCTTGGCGGCGAAGAACGGCATTTTGATTGTCGAGTTCGCGAATCAAAAGCGCGCCGAAGGCATGTCGGTCCGAGACGCGGTGCTCACCGCCGCCGAACTGCGCTTCCGCCCGATCTTGATGACCGGCGTGTCCACCGCGATTGGCGCTTTGCCGCTTGTGTTGACCAGCGGCGCGGGCGCGGAGAGCCGGATGGCCATTGGCGTGGTGATTCTCTCGGGCGTGCTGATCGCGACCCTGTTCACCCTCATCGTGGTGCCCGTGGTGTACGCGGCGATCGGCCGTTTTGCCCGCCCGCCGGGCTGGATCGAACGGGCCCTGGCCGAGGCCGAACGCACCGAGCGAGACAAGCCGGGCGCTGTTGCAGCCGAATAGGCCGGTCACTCACACGCCCTATGGCCAAGGCGCGGCGTCCATCAGATGGGACGCCGCATCATGCCAAAGCCTAAGGGTGATGAGGTTAGTTACCGACCGCCGCTGACCGCATCGAGGTGCGGCGCATCGGCGGCGTCGGTTTGTGCGCTTCCGGTGTCATTGGCGGCCTGCACGCCAGCACACGACTGAGGTGTGTCGGTCACCGCGCCGGCGGTGTCGGCGACGCTGCGCCCATCAAGCTGGTTCGGTCGCACCACGCCGGCAAGGTCCAAAATCGTCGGCGCAACGTCATACGAGCTGCGCAGGCCATGCCGGCCAGGCTCCAGCCCGTCACAGCCATGGGCGTACATCACGCCATACCCGCCGCTATGCCCGCCGACGCGGCGCATGGGGGCGGGGCCGATGGGGCCGTATTCGGGGTGAGCCAAGCCCATCACATCGACGCTCCAAAACACCTTCAAATCGGCTTCGGTGTCGGGGATGGCGTAAGGATCGGCCTCATTGGCCCGCTCAATGCGCTTGACCGCCGGCGCACCGTTCGCCGTGTTGGTGCAAGCCAACAGCACCGCCTCGATCCGTTCCAGCTCTTCGACATAGTTTTCCCGGGCGACCAGACCGTCGCGCTCGCGTCCCTTCAGATTGATGCGCACCCGACCGTCAAAATACGTGGGAACGCCAAACGCGCGCATCTGCGGCCAAAACTGTTGGTAGCGGCCCGATGGCATCCAATGCATGGATGAGCGCACATCGCCCGAGCCTTCGGGCGTGAAACTGCCGTCCACTGTGGTGTCCTGCTCGCCGAACAACACCCGTTTGGCCTTGCGCAACGCCCGCTCAGGCATGTTGCCCAGCGGCGTAGCCGACATGTGCGCATTCACCCGATCGTGCCACACATCGCCGAACCGCAATTGTGGGTAGGCTTCGCGGCGCCATTCGGCCGGCGCGCGAAAATAAGGGCGACCGAACTCCATGCGGTAAAGCAGTTCTGACAACAAAAGTTGCGTGGCGATGTCGGTGTCATTGGCCCCCATGCCGTGCATGGAAAACGCGATCAACGCCACATCAGGAAACTGCTGACGCAAGTTTTGAATGCAGCGCGAAACGCTGGCGTAAATGTCCTGCAGGCCTTTGCGGGCAGGGGCTGTGCTGGGCAAGTCAGCGAACCGGTGACCAGGATCCACACCATGATACAGCAGTTCGATGCCGTCATGGGTTTCCGAAATGCCGCCAATGGCGATGTCCCAGTCGGTAAGGCGTTCGCCGAACAACCAGCCCATGATGTCGGTCCGCCGGTCAACCGTAGCCGCCAAGCTCTCGGCCATGGCTCGTGTGGCGTCGGCGCTGGGGTACACCATGCTGTTGACAAAGCCGAGTGGCGGAGCGGCGGCGTAGCGTGCGTCCAATTCGTCCAAGAGTTCCGAGGGGTTGGCCATGCGCGGCACGCCGGTGTCGTGCCCGCCCCACCCAACAATGCCGCAAGCGTTAGGCGCTTTGTCCAACGTGAAGTAAGGCGGGTCGAACACGGCCACCTTGGCGCCGGTGTGCGCCACAAACGGGGGCAATTCGGCGTCCGATTGCCAGCACTCGTAGGAGTTGGGGTCAAAGCTGACGACCGACCATTTGCCGCTCGTCTCCGGCTTCAGTCCGCTGCAGAATTGCTCCCACGTCAGACCGCTATAGCCGTCAGCGCCGCGCGCGCCGTGTTGCAAATCGTAAACCGCGCTCGCATCACGGAAATTGGCGAAACCATCCATGCCCGTTTCAGCAACGAGCCGTTCGCACAACCCTGCGTCAAATGCGTCTAGGCACAGCGCCAATACCCGTTGCGGCATAAATGACCTCCATCACAAACTGGTTTCCTCTAACGCAAACTCCGCGCCAAGTCTGTCGTATCCATGTCACCCGTCGTCAGATTGCCTTCATCATAACGCCCCGTGTGTGATCAAACTGGGGCAAATCGGGCAACCTTCTCGCCTTGGCTGCGATTGCGTGTGCGCAAGGCGCGCGGGTGTGGCATGGGGACTGGGCGTCGTTGCCTGGCCGGCGCCGATCCATCCCGCTTGGCGCGGTGTTGGAGACGCGGCCCAAGGCTTGGCTTGGTCGTTGCATCGCACCGTGCAGCATCTGGAGCCGTAAACCGTGTCTGTTCGCGCCAAATCCATCCGCTCGGTGTTCTGGCTCGGGCTTGAAACCACGGCCTCCTTTTTGGCTTCGATGGCGACATTGCTGATCCTCGCGCGCCTCTTGGACGAACGCGATTTTGGGGTCGCCGCCATTGGTCTCACCATTGCGCATTTCTTGGCCGCCGTGTGCGTTGTGCCAGTTGGAGACGCCATTGTGCAGCGCAAAAAGCTCAGCCGCAAGCAGCTAGAGGCGGCTTTTACGTTGGCGTTCGGTTTGAGCCTTGTTGGCATGGCGGTGTGTTTCGCCTTGGCGCCAGCCATGAACGCGCTGTTCACGCAAAGCGATCCGGGATGGCCGTTGATGGTGATGGCGCTGTCCTTGCCGCTCATGAGCTTTGAGGCCGCGCTGTCGGCCAGGTTGCGCCGCATCATGCGGTTTCAGCTCATCAGCATGGTCGTGGTGGCCAGCCGTGTGGGCGCGGCGGCGATCGCCATCACTGGCGCACTGGCGGGACTTGGGTATTGGAGTTTGGCGATCCAGCAGATCGCCGCGCCCTTGATCGCGGCGGCCTTGTTGCCGGCCCTTGGCGTGCCATACATCCGTCTGCGCTTCGACATGGCGGCCTTCAAAGACATTTTGAAGTTCACCGGCCCGCTGATGGGCATTGTGACGCTGTACAACATTAATCTTCGCGCGTTCTTGATCTTTGTTGGCGTGGCCTATGGCGAGCGCGCCCTGGGCCAATTGCATCTGGCCATGCGGTTCATCACGCCGATTTTCGACATGGTCACAGCCGCGATCTACAAGATTGCGCTGCCCAGTTTCGCCCGCAAGCAAGCCGACCCTGCTGCGCTGCAGCGCGGGTACGCCGAGTCCACAAAGCTGGTCAGCGTCGTCACGTTTCCGATCTTTGCCGGTCTCGCCCTGGTTGCGCCCACATTGATTCCGCTGGCGGCCGGGGAGGGCTGGTCGCAAGCGGTGCACTACGCCCAGATTGTCAGCGTTGGCTTGGTGCTCACCATCGCGCGCAATCCAGCCGGCACGTTTTTGGTCGCCATGGGACGTCCGGTCTACAATTTGATCAATCTGTCCATCAACACGACCGGCTTGGTCGCGATGCTCTTCACCCTGGGCCTGCTCGGCCCCGCCTATGCTGTTCTCGCCCACGCCATGCGCCCCCTGATCGGGCTGCCCTTTGGTTTGTGGGCCGTGCGGCGCGTTTTGCAGATCGCGCCCATCCGCCAGCTTGCGCCGCTCGCGCCCGCCGCCATCGCCACCTTGGTCATGACCGCAGCGGTGCTCGCAGTGAACCAGATCATGGGGTGGGGCGGCGTGGAGGCGGGCGCTGAGGCGTCCGCATTCATGGCTCTGGGTACGCAAATGGCGATCGGAGCCTTCAGTTATGCCGCGGTCATCTTTGTCATTGAACGCGCCACAATGCGTACGTTGGCCGACATCGCCTTCAGCCGAACCTAGGCCAGGTTGGGATGCGCAAAGGACGAAAGAGGGGACCTTACCCTAGGAACCTTGGGACCCAGGAGCTATTGGGCCAAAGAGCCGCTAATCCCGGCGCGTCTGAGCGCGGATCCGCCCCAGGCTTTCGAGCATAACCCCGATCGCAAAGGCAGGATTGCGGACCGACCACCCCAAAATGGCGCCCACGCGTTGGGCGTAAGACACTAAGCGGCGTGGGCGTTTCGCCGGACCGGAAGCAGCAACTCCAGGCGGCGTGGCCGTACGATCCACCAAGCTTTCCAGCAACACATGGCTGCGCCCATAAGCGTACAGCAGCCGCAACAAATACCCCAAGCGCAGTCGCTTCTCATCGATGTGATGGATCAAGGTGAGACTGGGCTGATAGGACGTCGGCGCTCCGATCGAAGGCGCGCCCAACATCATGAGCGCATCCTCGCAACTGTTCAGGCTTTGCCCTTGCTTGCGGCCGAGCTCGCCGACTTTGGCTTCGCTCGCCACCCGGTCGCGATACACGTTCAGAACATCACGGCGCACGAACGCCCCGGCCGTCGGCGCTTCCCACGGCCCATACTGGAATGTGCACGCCGTCACGGGCTCTTCGCCAAACTCACGCACGGCGATGTAACTCAAAAACGGTTTGTGCCAGCGCTTAGCCTTCAGCGCATCGGGCAGAACCAATTTGCCGCCGAACGCGCCCAGTTCTGGGTTGGACCGAATGATCTTCAGGCCGTTCTCGATGTAGTCGGGCGCAAGCTCGTTGTCGTCGTCGACAAACAAGATCCAGCCCTCACCGGCGTCGTCAATCGCCCGGCGTCGCCCGTTGACAATGCCCAGTTTGGGTTCGACCACGATCCGATGGTCAACGCCGGCCGCGATCAGCGGGGCCATGTCGGCTGCGCCCAGAGCGGGCTCGGATCCGTTGTCGACGATCAAGACACGAAACGCATTGCGCGGCGCGGTTTGGTCGGCCAGCGCGCCCAACGCAATCGCGAGCACGTCGCGCCGCGGATTGCGTGTGCACAAACACACCGTCAGCTTCAGCGGCGTGGGGCGCGAAGCCGTTTCGGTCGTGCTGTCGATCGATGTGAGTGAATACGCCATGGCTGCGTCCTCAATCCGGCGCGCCATTGACACGCAACCGAGCCACTTCGCCCTTATAGGCGTTCACGGTGGCCAACAGATAGCGCGCAAAAAAGCGCTGTTGAGGGTCGGGATGTATGCGCGCGGCCAGCTTTTGCTTGAGCTTGAAAGCGCCGACGCTGGGCGGATCACCGGGAAGGTCGCCCAGTTGATCGTCGCCCGACGTCATGGCGTCCATGGCCAGCTGACGCGCTTCGGCGACGCCTTGCCCGGCGGCCCGGCGAAGCATCCAATCGGTGGTCAAACGCTCAGCGTGAATATGGTGATGCACGATCGCCTCGGGCGCATAACGAACAGTGTAGCCAGACTGTCTTAGCCGGGCGAACATTTCATCTTCCTCGCCTGACAACAAGCTCGCGCCCGTCCGGCCCAAGTGCACGCTGAACGGCCCCACCTCGCCAAGTGCGCTGGCGCGAAACGCCAAATTGGCGCCGACCACATAACGCGGCGGCTCCACCTCAAACCCGGGCCCCGGCCAATCCACGACGCTGAGACACATCAACAGGTTGGCGTGCAGCCACGCCGGTCGATCAGCGCCCCAGTCGGGCAACACGCATCCGCCCACACAGCCACAGCGCGCCCCCCCGCGTTCAAATTCGGCGAGAAGCCCGTCAATCCAACCGGGCTCAGCCACGGCGTCATCATCAAGGAAGGCGACGAACGCGCCGCGCGCAGCGTCCAGAGCGCGGTTGCGCGCCCGCGACAAGCCTGGTTCGGCTTCGTGCAGCAGCGTGACGTCGTCCCATTGCCCGATCAGCTGTTGGGTGTCGTCCTGGGACGCGCTGTCCACGACGATGACTTCAAATGGCGCCGATGTGGTTTGCGCGAGGGCGCTTTCGAGCGCCTTTATGGCCCACGAGGCGCGGTTGTGGGTGCAGATCGCCACGCTCACGCGGACGTCTTGGCCAGTATCCTGGGCGCGGACCAAAGCATTCATTGTGTTCGCCCCTGGGCCATGTCTGCTGTGCTCCTCGCCATCATTCGTTCCCAACAGAGCAAGCGTTGTGCCAGCTCACGGCCACAATTGACGCCCTGGCCGATCTTCGAGATAAGCCCATGAAGCGCGGATGTGGCGAAATTGGTAGACGCACCAGATTTAGGTTCTGGCGGGGAGACCCGTGGGGGTTCGAGTCCCTCCATCCGCACCATTTCAGACTCTGGGCCTGTCAAATCCCGTAAAACCTTGAAGGGCAAAGAGAGAGCGGCGGTTCTAAAGCCCCCATTTCGGGCATAGGCGAGCCGGTCTGAAAACGTCAGTTTCAACACCGTCCGCTTGTCCTCCAATCGCTCAGACGCCCAGAGTCTCCAAGGGTTTGCGAGGAAAGCGAGCGCGGTTCTCAGCGTCTCACCGAAACTCCTGGCCGGTTCGACCTGTTGGGCGATGGCTTCCGCCACGACGAGCTTTTCCTCCTCCAGTTTCTGGATGCGGGCCTCATAGGCGCGAACCACCGAAGGCGTGCTGGCGTCCACGATCCGGTCCAGCAAGTGCTCCACTTGGCGTTCGATGTCGCCCACACGCCGCTTGAGGGATTTAGCCCGGGCTTGGGCGTGATCGGCTCTGCGGTTCCACAGGGTCTCGAACATCTGCGTGGCGAGCTCGAACAGCCCTTTGGTGGGAACCAGCCCGCGTAGCAGGGTTTCAAACTCACCCTCGATTGTCTCGCGCCGGATCGATTTGCCATAGCTGGGGCAATCGCGGGTTTGGCAGAGATAATACGGGTAGCGCGCGGAGCGTCCCTTGGACCAACACGACCGCAGCGGCTCGCCGCAATCGGCGCAGGTCACAAAGCCCCGCAGCGGGAATTCTTCTTTGATATCCTTGCGCGCCGGCGTGATGGCTTTGCCCGCCCGGCGGTCTTGGATGCGCTGGAAGGTCTCGACGCTGATCAAGCCCTCATGCTGGCCTTGGCGGCTTGTGACGCCCCATTTCGGCATAGCGGGCTATGTTCTGAAATGTAGTCTCGGATGGCTGTGAGGTCGGCGATGGCGTTCGGCGAAAACCTAACGTGCATGATACCCGAATTTTTTCGCCACTTCGTCCAGGCTCACATACTTGGCGTCGCCTTGAGCCTTCTCATCCAAGCTGGCCTGCACCTTTTCCCGAAACCATTCATCATGGCCCGGAACCGGCTCCCCGCCGGTGTCGGTGGTCAGCTCTTCGATCGACGGCGTTTCATTTTTCACTGTACTCATACCACCAGTATATCAAACTTATGCGAGGGATGGAAAGCCCAATTATCCGTCTCACTAAGAAACCACAAGAACACACCTGTATTAATTTCAGATTTATTGACAATAAAACTACACTCTTATAAAGAACATAGCATGAACAATAAGCCAAGGAAAGGACAGAAACGCACCCCCAAAACACCGCTCAGCCGCATCGGCGTCGGGGCGGGGGCCGTTACGCTTGCTGGAGCCACAGGCTATATGAATATCTCCGCTTGGGTGGCGCAGGCGACATCCCGGCCGGAGCAAATCGTCA
>CAZADA010000077.1:0-14955 GCA_964483775.1 uncultured Caulobacterales bacterium | reverse complement strand
CGCCGACACCCGCGCCGGCTCCTGTGCTCGAGCCCGCGCCGACACCCGCGCCGGCCCCTGTGCCCGAGCCAGCACCAACGCCGGCGCCGGCTCCTGTGCTCGAGCCCGCGCCGACGCCCGCGCCGGCCCCTGTGCCCGAGCCAGCACCAACGCCCGCGCCGGCTCCTGCGCCCGAGCCGGTCAACGCTGCGCCGACGACGGTTGTTTGGGCTGGCGGGACGGTCTCAGAGGTGGCTGGAGATGGCGATTTCGTCGCCGACCTGATGGCCCAGGACCCCGATGCCGGGGACACCTTCACCTACACCCTGGAGGATGACGCCAGCGGGCGCTTCGCCATCGTCGATGATCAGGTGGTTGTCGCTGACGCTAGCGGACTGGACTATGAGAGCGCCCCTTCGCACACGATCATAGTGAAGGCGACGGACGCGGCGGGCGCCTCGGTCACCTCGAGTTTTGTCGTGTCGGTCAGCGATGCGTTGGATGAAGCGCCCGAGGCGCTCGGCCTGTCCAACGCGCTTGTTTCTGAAGCGGCTTTGGCGGGCGACGTTGTGGGCGACCTGTGGGTCGTTGACGCTGATGCTGGCGACACGGCGACCTACACGCTCGTTGATGATGCTGACGGGCGCTTTGCATTGGATGGCGACCGGCTCGTCGTGGCTGCGCCGCTTGATCACGAGACGGCGACGTCTCACGCGGTTGTGGTGCGGGTGACCGATGGTGCGGGTGCGAGCCTTGAACGCACGTTCACTGTTGACGTGGGCAATGTGTCGGATGAAGCGCCCGGGGCGACGACCACGGCGTTGGCGGCGACGGAAGACACTGAGTTGTCAGGCGTTTTGGGGGCGAGCGATGCGGACGGCGATGATCTGACGTTCGGGCTCGCGGCGGGCGGCGAGGCGTCCCACGGGACCGTCGCGATTGCTCCGGATGGGTCGTACACCTACACGCCGGATGCTGATTTTGCTGGGACGGACAGCTTCACCTATGCGGTGTCGGACGGCGTGGCGACCACGCAACAGACCGTGACGGTGAGCGTTGTGGCGGTCAATGACGCGCCCACCGCGGCGACCCTTTCGGCCAACTCGATTGCCGAGAACGCGAGCAATGGCGATGTGGTCGCGACGCTCGGCGCCGCGGACGTCGATGACACCAGCGGGTTCACGTACACGCTGATCGACGATGCGGGCGGGCGGTTTGCGCTGTCGGGCGACCAGCTGGTCGTGGCCAACAGAAGTTTGCTCGACTATGACGCCGCCAGCAGCCACGACATTGTGGTGCGCGTCACAGACGCCGGCGGCGCCAGCTTCGATCAGACCTTGGCGATTGGGATCGACGAAGTTGTCCCGCAAGCCGTGTATCATGCGGCCGTTCAGGGGCTGTCGCCCATTGGGCACTGGTCGTTTTCCGACGTTGACGGCGCGCCCGCCGACCTGGCCGCGCTCGGCAATGCGGGGACGTTGCAAGGCGACGCCAGCGAAGGCGCGCCGGGACTGTTTGACGGCGCAACGTCCATTTCCTTGGATGGTGACGGGGACTACGTCGAAATCGCCCATGATCCGGCTTATGATCTCGCCAGCGGCAGTCTAAGTCTGTGGGTCAATCCCGACACAATTTCGGGCGACCAGGCAATCTTTTCGAGGGACTCAACGAGCTATGACGGCGGGGGTCATCTGACACTTTGGGTCACCAAAAACGGTGAGCTGTCCGTTCGTCACCAGTCGGAGTCCAGCTCCAAGTTTCTGACCAGCAGTAAAGGTTCCGTGTCGGCCGGCGCTTGGACCCATGTTGTCTATTCCTGGGGACCGGACGGCATGAGTTTGTCGCTCAACGGTGTTGAGGTCGAAAGCAACACCGAGGCGCGCACCCTGGCGGGCAATGATGAGCCGATTACAATTGGCGCCAGCCAAGTTTACAGTGGTGACAGTACGGCCGACAATCTCAACGATTATTTTGACGGCTCTATTGCTGAGGTCGCGATTTTTGATAATCGCCTCACCGGCAGCGACGTCAACGATCTCTATCAGGCATCAGATCCCGACTATACGCCCCATACGACATTTCAAACGGCGGAAGATTTTACCCACGCCCTGGCCGGTCTGAGTGTGGTTGGTCACTGGACTTTGGCGGATGAGTCTGGCGCCGCGGTGGATGTGGTCGCTGGGAATGACGGGATCACCCAGGGTGATGCGGCGTTTGGCGCGCCGGGACCGTGGAGCGATGCGTCCTCGGTCGATTTTGACGGGAGTGGCGACTACGTCGAAATCACCCACGATACGGCCTACGATCTCGCCGAAGGCTCGATGACGATTTGGGTCAATGTCGATGAGCTGGACGGCAATCAGACGCTGATCTCTCGCGACTCCACAAACTTTGACGGCGGCGGGCATTTGCGCGTCTGGGTCACCGATGGCGGCGCGATCCAAGTGCGCCACCAAAGCGATAGCAACTCCAAAACGCTTTCGACCGACGACGGCGTGGTGCAACCCCACCAGTGGGCGAACGTGACGTATTCTTGGGGGCCGGACGGCATGGAAATCGCCGTCAATGGCGTTGTGTTGGAAAGCAACACTCACAGCCGCACGCTGGAAGGCAATGTGGAGCCGTTTACGCTCGGGGCCAGTCAGCACAGCAGCGGGGATGGCGTTGCTGATAACCTCAAGAACCACCTGAACGGCCAGTTGGCCGATTTTGTCGTGTTTGATCAACGCTTGTCGGCGTTTGAGATCTTCCAGATCGCCGGGGCTGATGTGAGCCCGAATCTGACGGGCGGCAGCGATAACGACACGTTGGCGGGGGGCGCGGGCGACGACGCCATCAGCGGCGGCGATGGCGATGATGTCCTCATGGGCGGGGCGGGCGACGACGCCATCACCACCGGCCATGGCGCGGACAGCGTTGATGGTGGTGACGGATCGGACACGGTTTACCTTTCCGCGCACGCGGGGGGCGGGGGAAACTGGATCATCGACAGCGGCTCGTCGGGCGTCGACACGATCGTGCTCGTCAATGATGGGATCTCGTTTGACATCCAGAGCGACTTTTCGGCGGCTGACGGCATCGATGTGATCGATGGATCCGGTGTCGCTGGCGAGATGCTGGCGAGCGACGGTCCGCGCAACTGGGACTTTACCGGGGTGACGCTGATCGATGTCGACCAAATCGATGGCGGCGCGGAAAACGACCAGATCATCGGTTCAGCCGGTGATGATCGGATTGAGGGCGATGGCGGGGATGACGCCCTGCAGGGCGGCGCGGGCGATGACGTGCTTGACGGCGGGGCGGGATCGGACACGGCCGCCTATGCTGGGAATCTGACGGATTTTGTCATCTCGGCTGACAGTGGCGGCTATACCGTGGCGGATGGCAATGTCTCGGACGGCGTGGATGAGGGCGAAGATGAGCTGGTCGACATCGAGTTCGTCGCGTTCGCCGATACGGGCGGGGCGGTCTCAATCGACGTCGCCGCTGAAATCGATGCGGTCCAATCGGTGACCGGCGGGAGCGCGCATGTCGGCGGCGTCAGCGACGATCTGTTTGTGATTGGCGCGGTCAGTGATGGGGTCTCGGTGGATGGCGGTGATGGAGCGTTCGACACTTTGAACATCTCGGATGACGCTGTCGCGGCCCATGGAGACTGGACTGTGTCGGTGGATAGCGGACCTTCGGGGCAGACGGGCGCACAGGATTTCGGGGCAGCCACCAGCGGCGTCGTGGTGTTCGATGATGGCACTGAACTGGCGTTCAGCGGCATCGAATTCATCCAATAAGACCGTGTTGTCAGCCGGACTGACGGTCTGGCAGGCGCCCATCGTCTCGGTGGAATGGGTTGGCCTTTGGCCGACTGTGATGGCGCCGCGTTTGCACGGGTGTTCAGCGCCTCACCAACGCGTTATGGCACTTTGACTTGCCAAGTCGCCCCGATCGTAGGCGTTATGGGAGGAGCCTGAGCCGATGGAGCCGCGCCTGCGTGGAGAGACGTCATGGCCCAACGACATGTGAACGCCGCCCTCGGGCTCATGTGCATTCTGCTGGCTTCGGGTTGCGTGGCGATCGACACGCGCACGTCGCCTGCGCCTTCTGAGCCGCGCTACGCCGATCCGTTCGAGCCTGTGAACCGCGCCGTGTATCGGTTCAATGATGGTTTTGACCAGGCTGTCGCTGCGCCGGTGTCTGAGGGCTATCGGCGCATCACCCCCAAGTTCTTTCGCGACCGGGTGCGCAATTTCTCTGACAATCTGCGCACGCCAATCTGGGCGGTGAACAACGCACTGCAGTTGGATTGGGAAGACGCAGGCGAGGCCACGGGCCGGTTTTTGATCAATTCCACGGTCGGCTTGGGCGGGTTGTTTGATCCCATGGGGGCGTGGAGCGGGGTCGAAAAGGATGAAGAGGATTTTGGCCAAACGCTCGCAACGTATGGCGTGCCGCCCGGTCCCTTCATCGTGCTGCCGCTGGCTGTGCCAACGACGGTTCGCGATGCGGCGGGCGGGGTCGTTGATTTTGCGTTCGCCCCGTTGACGTGGATCAATTTTGCGAACCGTGACGAAATCCGCGCGGGGCTCAACATCACCAGCGCCATCGACACCCGAACGCGGGTTGAGTCCTTTCTTGAACAGGTGCGCGGCTCGGCCGAGCCTTACTCCAATCTGCGATCGGTGTACGCACAGGCGCGCGAGTCTGCGATTCACGAGGATGCGGACTTCTTAGAGAGCCTGCCTGACTTCAATTGATGTTTGCCGGCAACGGCTTGGGGACGCCGTGCGGCGCTGGCGAAGGGCGGCCGTGTGAGCCGGTCTCTGGCGCTAACGCTTCGTGCGCAAAAAAGTGAGCGAAAAAACTGCCTCGGATGGTTGGCGGATCGGCTCGGCTCTGATTAACCGTCAGAGACAGCGTCCATGGTGAGGGGTTTGCTGTGAGCGCTCATGTGTGAAAGAGGGGTCAATTTGATGAACCGCACGCGTCTTTTCCTTGGCGTCGCACTTGGCGCCCTTGTCGCCGCGCCCATGGCTGCGTCCGCGCAAACCGACTTTAGCGCTGAGCGTATCACCGTTACCGTGCAGAAGCGCGAAGAAACGGCCTTTGAGGTTCCGGTCACGCTGACGGCCTACGATGAAGAGACGCTTGAGCTGCTCAACATTGAAGCCTTCGACCAGCTTTCGGATTTTGTGCCTGGCCTGGTCGTGCAGCTGCAAAGCCCCAACAACCCTGCTTTCGTTATCCGCGGCATCACGTCGGACAATGGCAGCTTCCAAGAACCGCCTCGGGTTTCGGTGTTCTACAACGGCGTGGATGTGTCGCGTTCGCGTGGTTCGGCGTTTGAGCTGTTCGACATTGAGCGCGTTGAGGTGGTCAAAGGGCCGCAGGCCACACTGTTTGGCACCGCCGCCGCCATCGGCGCGGTCAGCGTGATTCCCAACGCGCCCGAGCAGGAGTTTGGCGGATCGATCTATGGCGGTTATGGCTCGTACAACTACACGCTGCTTGGCGGCCATGTGACCGGCGGCACCGACCTGTTTCAGGCGCGGCTCGCAGGACAGTTTCGTCAGCTCGACGGCACGGTCACCAATTTGGCTGGCCAGCCTGGTTCGTCAGCCTTCGGCTCGCAGGATGATCTGAACGGCGTGGACACCATCGCAGGCCGCGCCAGCTTGCGGTTCACGCCTGCCGAAAACTTCACCGCTGATTTCGTTGCGACCTACGAGCAGAACTCGGGTCCGGGCACGGCGTTCATTTCGGGCACGCTGCCGACGTCGAACGGGCCGGCTGATCCGTTTGGCGCCGCTGAATTGGGCGGTGCGCTTGGCCAACCGAGTCTCTTGCAATTGACCGGCCTTGGTTTGATGGGGCCGGAGTTTGCTCCGGTCACTGATGAGCAACTCGCTTCGTTTTTGGGCAGCGATGAGTTGGGCCTCGACCGTCAGGTGCTCGACTACAATCTCACGGTGAACTGGGACATCAACGAGGCGTTTTCGTTGACCGGCATCGCGGCCTATCGCGAGTTCGACAGCGTGGAAGTGTTTGACGCCGATGGCGCTGCGGTGCCCTTGCTTGAGATCGGCGAAGACACTGAGGGCGAACAGACCAGCCTTGAGTTGCGCGTGAACTTCGACAATGGCGGCCGGTTCCGCGGCTTTGCTGGGGTGAACTACTTCACCGAAGAGGGTTTCCAACGCGCGCCGTTTGCGATCGATGAAACGATCTTCTTGCTCTGCCTCGACCCGAGCGCGGGTGGATTGGCGGGCTGTGTGAACCCCAACGGTTCGTTCAACCGGATCAACATCAACGCCACCCAGCCCAACCCGATGGCGCCAGGATTTGACGGCGTCGTGCCGGCCGCGTTGGCGCCAGGGCTGTATTACCCTTCGGAATTCACCAACACTGGTGAGTTCGACACCTTGTCGCTGTTCGCCGATTTGACGGTCGACATCACGCCGCGTCTGCAGGCCACCGCCGGCATCCGTTATGTCGATGAAGAGGGCACGACCGGCATCGCCACCAGTTTCCCGGACAGCACGCTGACTTTGCTGGGTGCGCTGGCGGTCAATCCGGCCCAGCCGGTCTTCTCGCCGGCCTTGCCGGGCTCCTCGAACACCAACGGCCAGTTCGTGTTCGAGGATGTCGAAGACGATGACTTCTTGCCGCGTTTCAATCTTCGTTATGTGGTGTCGGAAGACCTCAACGTGTACGGCACGGTGAGCAAGGGTCGCCGACGCCCGATTGTCTCGATCGCTCAAGACTCCACCCAGCCCGATAATCCGCTGACGCCGAACGATTTCTTGGCTCCCGCGACCCAACAGGTCGCCGAAGAAATCATTTGGAACTATGAAATTGGCTTCAAGAGCGAGTTTTTGAACAACAGGGTCCGCCTTGAAGGGGCGTTGTTCTATCAAGACTACGAGGACTTCCGCGTAACCTTTTCTGACGCTAGCGCTGGCGGCGGTATCGTGTTGGTCAGCGAGTCGGCTGGTGAAGCTCGGAATATCGGCATTGAATTTGAAGGACAGGCCAGTCTTTCGGATGCACTGACGCTGTTTGCGACGTATGCTTACATCGATGCGCAAATCGATGATGATGCTACCAATGGTGATTTGGCTGGCAATCGCTTCCGCCTAACACCTGAGAATTCTGCGTCGTTGGCGTTAGATTATCGCCGTCCATTGCTCAATACTGGGCTCGAAGGTTTTGGTACGGTGTCTTATTCCTACCGGTCGGATGTTTTCTTTGAGAATGACAACGACCCGTTGTTCACTGAGGATGCGGTGAGTTTGGTGAACTTGTCGCTGGGTGTGCAGGACCTGGAGGACGGTTGGACGATCTCCGCCTTTGGTCGCAACATCACCAACGAAGACTATCTGATTGATGCCGGGAACACCGGCGCAACCTTCGGCACCGGAACGTTCATCCCGGGTTTGCCGTCGATCTGGGGCATTGAGCTGCGAAGCGAATTCTAAGCTTGACCCAAAGTGTCAAAACAACGGCCGCTGCTGCGTGGCTCGAGACGGCGTTGGGGCGTTGGATCGACTTTGCGCGGCGGCGGCGGCGTTTGGTGGTGGTGTTTTGGCTGATCGCCGCTGTGGCGGGCGTGGGCGTGTTTCCCGGCGTCCCAGCGCCGGTGTTTTGGCCCAAGCTGGGTGTGAACAGCGACACCAGCGACATGCTTTCGCCCGATGCGCCCCATCGCGTGGACGACATCGCGTTCCGTCAGATTTTCAATCGGCTGGATGATCAGATTTTGGTGCTGGTTCGCGCCGAGTCCCAAGACGCCGCCGACCTGCTCGCCGCTGATTTCGTGGCGCGTTTGCGCAGCGATCCCACATACACAGCGCACGTCAACCAAGTGTTTGCGCCGTCGGTCGACGACTTTTTCAAACAATATGGCCTGTTGTATCTCGATGCTGTTGAAACTGAAGGCGAAGACGAGACAACCGTCTTCGACGCTGTGACTCGGATCAACAGCTCCGCGGCTTTGGTGCGCGGTCTTTACAACGATCCAACCTTGCCGGCCGTCTTCGATACACTCGAACGTGTCGCCGATACCGACATCCCCGAAGATCAACAGGAGTCCGTTGATCGGGTCTACAACGCCATTGCCGCGGTCATTGATGCGCGGGTCGATGGCGAGGGGCAGCCGCTGTCCTGGCGATTGCTGTTCGACGAAGAGTCAGGGCCGCCACATCAGGTCTTAATCAATATTGATCCAATTTTGGACACCAGCTTGTTACGGCCGGCCAAGTTGGTTGAGCAGGCTCTGCGCGATGCCTTTGCTGAGTCGCAGAGTATTGTTGGATTGCAGGGCGAGTTGGCCATTACGGGCAACCCAGTGTTGCGTTCAGATGAATTGAGGAGTGTTTCGGAGGGTATCGGTATCGCATTCCTTATTTCTTTTTTCTTCGTTGGTGCGCTTTTGTTGTGGGCGTTTCGTTCAGTATTGCTGTCAGTGTTCACGCTGATTTCGCTGGTTGTGTCGATTTCGGTGACGTCTGGCTTTGCGGCCGTGGCGTTCGGCGACCTTAACTTGGTTTCCGTGGCGTTTACTGTCCTGATGGTGGGCCTTGGGGTCGACTTTGCGGTCCATTTGTTGTTGCACGCCCGTCACGAGAGCCAGCTTGGGTATGGACCGGGCGAAGCGCTCCAACGCACCAGCAAGGATATCGGCGCAGCTTTGGCGTTGACGGCGCCATCAACGGCTTTGGCGTTTTTTGCTTTTGCGCCCACCGCGTTTACCGGCATGACGCAGCTGGGCGTGGTGGCTGGTGTGGGGGTGCTCATCGCGTTCATGGTGGCGACCAGCTTGTTGCCGGCCGTTTTCGCCTGGCTGCCGGCCGCCAAATCGACATCGACGTCCAAGCCGTATCGCCCGCTTTTGCCGCAGCGCGTGCGGGTCGGCGCGGCGATTGTGACGATTGTTCTGGGGGTGGCGGCGCTGCCGTTGTTGCCCAATGCGCGGTTCGACGCTGATCCCATGGCGCTGCGCGATCCGCAGTCGGCGTCGGTGGAGGCGTTCAACCTGTTGTTCGACGACGAGGACACTGCGCCATACCGTTTGAGTTTGCTGGCCGATGATTTGGACACTGCTGCTGAGACAGCGCGGGAACTCAAGGATCTTGCCGAAGTGCACAACGCCATCACGCTGATGAGCTTTGTGCCCGAAGACCAAGACGCCAAGCTGGACCAAATCGGGGCGCTGCAGAGCCTTGCCTGGGATCTCGGCTCGTCGCCCTCGCCGCGCTATATTGAGCCTGACCCTGAGGGACGTTTGTTGGCTGCGCTTGGCGATGCGCGGACCGACGCCGAACGCGGGCTGAGGCGTGCGGTGGAACGTTGGCGGGAGCGATCGGCCGCTGATCCCGAGCTCGGCCCGGCGCTTGAACGCGACATTTTCCGTTTTTGGCCTCAAGAATTGTCTCGATTGCAGCCTCAGGTGCAGCTCGCGCTGATCGGCCAGACCGAGTACGCCGTTGCGTTGGGGGACGTGCCTGCGTCCATCCAGGACCGTTATCTTGCGCGCGAGCAGGATGAGGTGATCGCGGCTCGCGTGGAGATCATTCCCGAAGACGACGTGCGCGACCCGGACACGCGTCGCGCTTTTGTCGCTGCGGTGCGTGATATTGCGCCCAACGCGACCGGCGGGGCGCGCAACGCCCAGGCGGCGAGCGACATCATCCAGGCCGCTATGGTCCAGGCCACGTTGACCGCCATGGCCCTGGTGAGCTTGTTGCTGTGGGTGGTGCTGCGCGATGTGCGGCTCATCGCGGTGATTCTCACGCCGCTCGCCTTGGCGGCGGTGCTGACCACAGCAACGGGCGTGTTGCTGGACATGCCTTACAATTTCGCGAATGTGATCGTGTTGCCGCTTCTGATTGGGATTGGCGTCGATAGCGGCATTCATCTGGCGTTGCGCGCGCGTAAGGTAGCGTCCGCCGATGCTGTGTACCAAAGCGTTACGCCGCGCGCGGTGTTTTTCAGTGCGCTCACAACCATCGCCTCATTCGGCAGCCTATCGTTTTCGGCGCACCGAGGCACGGCCAGCATGGGATCGTTGCTGATGATTGCGATCGGGTGGACGCTGGTGTGCACAGTTTTCGTTCTGCCGCTCCTCATGCAGCGTTTCGCACGCAAGCGTGAGACAGCGTGACACCACAAACCGCGGCGATCGGCGCACATTGCGCTCTGGGTTACCGCCAGTTGGAGATCTGTCATGATGCAAGGTGCATCCTCAAACCTGTTTGCGCGCGCGCGCACCGTCTTGCTTGCGTTGGCTGGCGTGGCGCTGGCGGCGGGTCCATCCCTGGCCCAAAGCGATGGTGAGGCTGATGCGTATTCGGCCGAGGTCGAGCAGCGCACGCGTTCATTGGTCGATGCGCTCACCGCCAACGCCAATGATGAGACGCTGAGCGAGGAAGCCCGCGATGAAAACTATCGCGGCATCCTGGAAGGCCAAATGAATGTGGCTGTGGTCGCCGATGAGATCTTTGGCGAGGAGCTTGAAGCTCTGGCCTCGGAAGAACAGGCCGCGGCGTTCATGGAGCTGATGCCCGATTATGTGGCCGCCAACTTTGCCGACCAGATCGGACGGCTGGCTGACCGCACCATCGAGATCACCGAAGTGCGCCCGCACCCGCGCAATCCCGATAGCGTGCGGGTGGTCCGTTCACGCTTGCTCGACGATAGCGGCCGGGAACGTGCGCGCATTGACTGGCTGTGGGTGCAGCGCGATGGGACGACGGGTTTGGTGGATGTGTTCGCCGATGGCGTTGGCAAAGTGTTGACTGAGCGCGACACGTTTGTCAGCCGCGCCCAGCGCGAAGGCATGGACTCGCTGCTGGATTTCATGCGCGGCTACATCGCTGAACGGATGGCCGGCGACGCCTAGGCGTAGGGGCCGTTCGCCGCGGGCACGCGGCGTGGCGGCCCGCCGGTCATAGCGTCCCCAAGGGCTCTGCGAACCATGCTCAAAAAGCGGCAAGGAAACCCGTGACGCGGGCGTTTGACCATGGAATACTCGCTTGGCAGAGCAATGGCGAAGGGAGACGACCATGGCGAAACGGTGGACCGCTTGGACAGCGGCGTTTGCAACGGCCGCTTTCTTCCTGACTGCGTGCGGCGGCTCGGATGATCCGCCCAATGATGAACCGACGCCGGAAGGTGAGGTGCAGCAAGCCCAAGATGCGCCTGGGTCGTCAGCCTCGCAGCCTTCGCGGCAGGGGCCAAGCCCGATCCCCGTTGTGGCCCGCGACGGCCTAACGCTGGAAGCGCGAGACGCCGACGCGCCTCGCGCTGAGCCGGAACCGGCAGCCCGATTTGCGCTGATGCGTTACCGCACCGATGTCAGCACGGCCTCTCCCGAGGCGTGTCTGGTGTTCAACAAAGCCTTGGATTCCACGGCTGACTACGCTCCTTACGTGCGCATTGACGGCCAACCCCGCCCTACGCTTGCGGTGGATGGGGATGCGTTGTGTGTCGCTGATTTGCCGTTTGATGCGGAAACCACGCTGACCGTTCTGTCGGGACTGCCCTCGGCCGATGGCGACGCGCTGACCCGTGATGAGACCACAATTGTCGATTTTGGCGATCGGCCAGCCTATGTGAGCTTTAAGGGCGCTGGCGTGATCCTGCCGCGGATCAATGCTGACGGCGTGGCTCTGGAAACGATCAATGTCGACACGGTCAGCGTGCAGGTGCGCCGGGTGAACGATCGCGCTTTGGTGTTCCGCCGCATCGTTCAAGGCTATGCGGCCGGCGCGCGCGACTACACCCGGTTGTATGGCGATGAATCGCCCGATCGCGTGGGCTCGTTGATTTGGAGCGGGGAGATGGACACCCCGGGTGAGCGCAATGCGCCGACCACGTCTGTGTTTCCGCTCGCCGACACGGTTGGGGCGTTGGAGCCTGGCGCGTATGTGATGTCCGTCACCGAGAAGCGCGCTGACGACGAGACCGATGGCTATAGCTGGCGGCGCGCCCGTGCGGAGCGCTGGCTGATCATCACCGACGTGGCGCTGACGGCCTATCGCGGCTCATCGACACTTTCGGTCACGGCGCGCTCGTTGGACACCGCCCAAAGTCTTGAAGGGGTGCGGCTCGATCTGGTCGCCAACAGCAATGAGGTGCTGACCAGTGTTGTCACGGATGCGCGTGGTCACGCCACATTTGACGCACCGCTGTTGCGTGGACGCGGCGCGGATACGCCGCGACTGATCATGGCCTACGCGCCGAGCGGGGATTTTGCCGTCCTTGATCTGCAGCGCAATCCCGTCGATCTGTCGGCCAACCCGATTGATGGCCGCCGGATGGCCGACAGTCTTGAGGGCTATGTGTATTTGGATCGCGGCATTTACCGTCCGGGCGAGACGGTCCGCGTCACCGGTTTGCTGCGCGATGCGGGCGCGCGTGCGGTGAGCGATCGATCCGGTTCGCTCGTCATTTATGGCCCTAACGGGATCGAAGCGCATCGCGAGCGGTTTGACGGCGCGCCAGAGGCCGGCGCGGTTCGGCTCGACTACGCCACGCCGCGGGCCGCCGCGCGGGGCCAATGGCGGATTGCGTTGGAGATTGATGGTCTGGGGATTGTCGGCGGCGCTAGCTTTGCGGTCGAGGATTTCGTGCCGCAGCGGATCGCGCTTGAGATTGCCGGGGACACCGACACGCCGGTGCGTGACGGCCAGAGTGCGGTGGTCACGTCTGATGTGCGCTTCTTGTATGGCGCGCCGGGGGCTGGTTTGACGATGCAGGGCACGGGGCGAATCGACGTCGCCTCCCGACCGTTTCCCGACCATGCCGGTTTCAGTTTTGGCGGTCACGATGAGCGGTATGCGTCGGTGAGCATCGGCGCGCCGGAAACGGTCGCAGATGGCGCCGGGCGCGCAGTGTTGTCGTTTGACCCTGCCGGAGCGGGCCGGACGTCGACCAAACCGTTGAGCATGCGCCTTGTGGCGACGGCGCTTGAACCTGGTGGGCGCCCTGTTTCGCAGGACATTCGCTTCGCATACCGCCCGCGCGACCGGTATCTGGGACTGCAGCGTCCTGACGGCGGAACGCGCGTTGGCCAGCCGCTCGATTTTTCTGCTGTGTTGGTCGATGGCGAAGGCGCGCCGGTGCAGGGGCGGGCGCAGTGGACGCTGGTGCGCGTTGACCGTGAGTACGACTGGTACCGGTCGGCCAATGGCGAATGGCAGTGGCGTTCGACCGAACGCACGGTTGAATTGCAGACCGGCGAGGTGAATTTTGACGCCCAAGGCGCTGCGATTGTCCGCACCGAGCCGCTCGATTGGGGGCGGCATGTGTTGCGCGTGACCGGTCCGAGCCGGGCCGAGGCCAGTCTCGCGTTCTATGCGAGCCGGTGGGGGCGGCGACGCGGCTCGGGGGACGGCCCCCAGGGGCCCGACCGGGTGCAGATTGCAGGTCCCGATGAGCCAACGGGCGTTGGCGAGACGGCGGAGTTCATCATCACCGCGCCCTATGATGGGCAAGCTGAGATCGTGTTGGCGGCCGAGGACGTCTTGGAAACGCGCCAGATTCTCATCGAAGACGGCTCGGCGAGCGTGCAGTTCGCCGCCAATGAGGATTGGGGCGTGGGCGCTTACATTATGGTGAGCGTCTATACTCCTCGCGATCCTGTCGCCGAACCGCGTCCGCGACGGGCGGTTGGCGTTGCGCATGCGCCGGTCGACCTGGGTCCGCGCACGCTCGACATGTCGATTGACGCGCCCGAGGTGGCCCGTCCACGTCAGGATCTAACCCTGACCATTTCGGCCGATAACGCCCGCGGCGGCGAAGCCTATTTGACGTTGGCGGCGGTCGACGAAGGCATTTTGCAGATCACCAAGTTCGACTCGCCGGATCCCACCACGTTCTTCTTTGGCAAGCGCGCGTTGGCCGTGCGGCTGTATGACGATTACGGCCGGTTGCTTGACCCCAATCAGGCCGCGGCCGCTATGGTGCGCTCGGGCGGTGATAGTCTGGGCGGACCGGGCTTGTCGGTGGTGCCGACCAAGAGCGTCGCTTTGTTCAGCGGCCCGGTCGCTTTCGATGCCGATGGGCGCGCTGAGGTCACCTTCGATGCGCCCGACTTCAACGGAGAGCTGCGGCTGATGGCTGTGGCGTGGTCGGAGGATGGCGTCGGCAATGTCAGCCAACCGCTGACGATCCGCGATGAAGTCCCCGTCGATATGGTTTTGCCGCGCTTCTTGGCTCCCGGCGATCAGGCGTTCGCCACGCTGTCGATGGACAATGTGGAAGGCGCAGCGGGCGGCTATACGGCGCAATTGGCCGCCGACGGGCCTGTGGCGTTCGCAGAGCCCGACGTCAATGTGCAGTTGGCCGAGGGCCAGCGGGTGGATGAGGCGCTGGCGCTGTCAGCCGATGGCGAAGGCATCGCGACTTTGTCGGTGGCCGCCGAGGGCCCTGGCGGCTTTGCCGTGTCGCATAGCTACCCCATCCAGGTGCGCTCGCCCTACCTGCCCATGAGCCGCGTTGAGCGCAGCGTGATGGCGCCGGGGGAGAGTTACGTCCCGCCCGCCGACTTGGCGGCTGGCTTTATGGCGGGAAGCACTGAGGTCACGGTGGGGTTCTCCTCCTTCCCGGTTGATCCGGGGGCATTGTACGATTCACTCAGTCGGTATCCTTACGGGTGCACCGAACAGATTGTGAGCCGCGCCATGCCGTTGGTTTACGCGCGTGATGCGGCATCACTTGCTGGCCGGGATGACGATGGTGAAGCGGCGCGCATGGTGCGCGAAGCGGTCGAGACCGTGCTGGCTCGTCAGACCAATGATGGGGCCATCGGGTTATGGCGTGCGGGCGATCGCAACGCCAGCCCGTGGATCGGCGCTTACGCTGTCGATTTTCTCTTCCGCGCGCAGCAGGCCGGGATTTCCGTTCCCCAAGAGGCGCTGGACAAAGCCTATGAGGCGCTGCGCCCCATGGCGCAGGGCGAGTACTATCGCGCTTACGGCT
>CAZADA010000076.1:3366-15435 GCA_964483775.1 uncultured Caulobacterales bacterium | reverse complement strand
AGTTTGTCACGCTGTTTGTCGCTGACCAGATGTTTGGCGTTGAGGTGACAGACGTTCATGATGTCTTCACGCCGCACAACATCACCGCAGTTCCCCGCGCCGCGCCAGAGATCGCTGGTCTTCTGAACTTGCGTGGCCGCATCGTCACCGCTGTCGATGCGCGCTCGCGCTTAGAGCTTGAGCCGCGTGCGCCCGAAGACCCCGTGATGGCTATTGGCGTTGAGCACAAAAATGAAGCGTATGCATTGATTATTGACCGTGTGGGCGAAGTTCTAAAGCTCTCCGAAGATCAATTTGAAACCAATCCGTGCAATCTTAATCCGGCCTGGCAAGAAGTGGCGCGTGGGGTATTTCGGTTAGATGGACGCTTGCTTGTCATACTCGATATTTTGCAAATTTTGAATATCGAAGAGTGAAATCAAACGCGTTCTTAGTGCGACCTTAAGGAACTGCATTATGAAAAACTGTCTAGTCGTCGACGACTCGCGGGTCATTCGCAAGGTGGCGCGGCGGATACTTGAAGACCTCGAATTCGAGTGTTCAGAGGCCGCCGACGGTCTGGAGGCGCTCGAGGCATGTCGCACGGCCATGCCCGACGCGATTCTCCTCGATTGGAACATGCCGGTGATGAGCGGCATCGACTTCCTCCGCCGGTTGCGCAGTGAGCAGGGCGGCGATCGCCCCATGGTTGTGTTCTGCACCACGGAGAACAACCCTGAAAGCATCACAGAGGCGCTTTCGGCCGGGGCCAATGAATACATCATGAAGCCGTTTGACAGCGACATCATCGAAGCCAAATTGGCCGAAGTCGGTCTGGTGTAACCAACAACAAAGAGAGTTGCCCACGTGACCGCCGCTGCTTCCATCCAGGCCCAACGCCCCGACCGCACGATCCGCGTCTTGATCGTCGAGGATAACAGCGTTGTGCGCCGGCTCGCCCAGAAATGGATCAATGACGAGCCTGACCTGGAGGTCGTAGGTCAGGCCATCAACGGCCGCCAGGGCATTCAACTGACCAAAGAGCTGCGACCCGATGTGGTCACGCTCGACGTGGAGATGCCGGTGATGGACGGCATCACGGCGCTACCTGAGATTCTGCGCGCCCATGGTGATGCGCGCGTGGTCATGGCCTCAACGCTGACGCGGCGCAACGCGGAGATCACGCTCCACGCCCTCACGCTCGGCGCCGCCGACTACATCCCCAAACCGGAAGCCTCCCCAAGCTTTGGTGCAACCGACAACTACCGTCGCGAACTGATCGCGAAGATCCGCGAATTGGCGACGGCGCACTTTAACCGCGCTAAGAGGCCGCCTCCGGCGGTGTGGCGGCCCACGCCATCGGCCCATGCCAAGATCTCTAACGCACGCCCCGAAGCTGTGTTCATCGGCGCCTCGACCGGCGGCCCACAGGCGTTGCGTACGCTGTTCGCCGAGCTATCAGGCGCGATCTCCGTGCCGGTATTCATCGCCCAGCACATGCCGCACACCTTCACCACGATCTTGGCCGAGCATTTGTCTAAGACATGGGCGGGCGGGTGCGTTGAGGCTGCCGATGGCATGATCGCCAAGCCGGGAGCCGCCTATCTCGCGCCGGGCGGTTACCACATGACCGTGAAGCGCGAGGGTGGGAATCTGGTCACCCGGCTCGACCAACGTCCGCCAGAGAATTTCTGCCGCCCAGCGGTGGACCCGCTCTTTCGTTCGGCCGCGGTGGCGTGCGGCGCATCGGCGCTTTGTGTGGTTCTCACCGGCATGGGTGTCGACGGCTGCGCCGGAGCCAAAAAAGTCGTCGAGGCGTCCGGCTCGATCATAGCCCAGGATGAGGCGACCAGCGTGGTGTGGGGCATGCCCGGCGCGGTGGCCAACGCCAATCTTACGTCTCACATCGCCCCGCTCGACGCCATAGCTCCAGCCATCATCACCCTTTGCAATGGAAAAAAACTATGAACCGCGAGGATCTAGAGTTCATCGCCAACTTGGTGAAGCGCCGCTCCGGTTTGGTGTTTACGGCCGAGAAGGAATATCTGCTGGAGAGCCGGCTTGCGCCCTTGGCGCGGCGCGAGGGGTTCGCCTCGCTGGACGAACTGATCGCCAAGCTGCGCGTGACCGGCCAAGACCGCCTGGCCTGGCAGGTCACCGAGGCGCTGACCACCAACGAAACCTATTTCTTCCGCGACAAACGACCCTTTGAGCTGCTTGAGCAGGAAGTCTTGCCGCGCTGGGTGAAGGCGCGCCGGCCTGGCGACACCTTGCGCATCTGGTCGGCCGCCTGTTCGTCCGGACAAGAGCCGTACTCGATCGCCATGATCTTGGACGAAAACAGCGTGAAAATGAGCGGGTTCAACTACGAAATCGTGGCGACGGACATCTGCACCAAAATGCTCGAAAAGGCGAAAGCGGGTCTGTACAGTCAATTCGAGGTTCAGCGCGGTCTTCCCGTTCGTACGCTGGTGAAGTACTTCGAGAAAGTTGACGAGATGTGGCGTATCGATCCACGCCTGGCGACGAATATAAGCTTCCGTAGACTCAATCTGGTTGAAGACTTTCGAACGTTGGGCAAGTTCGATGTCGTTTTCTGCCGCAATGTCTTGATCTATTTCGACCAAGCGCAGAAGACCGACATCCTGTCGCGTGTCGCAGCCCAATCGCAACGGGACGGCTATTTGATCTTGGGCGCGGCGGAAACCGTTTTGGGAATGACCGACGCGTTTGAAACCGTCAAAGGTCTGCGCAGTCTCTATCAGCGTGCCGGCGCCCAAGCCGTGAAGGCCGCTTAGTCCAAATCCTCGCACTACACAGTGAACGGCCCGCCGCCATGTGATCATGACGGCGGGCTTTTTTGTGTTGATGAGGTATTGCGATCAATAAAAAAGGGCCACCCGCAAGTGGGGTAGCCCTTCCTGTTACAACAATATGGTAGCCTAAGCCGCTTTTTCTTCCACGGGGTCACGCAAGACATAGCCACGGCCCCAAACCGTTTCAATGTAGTGATTACCGCCCGTTGCTGACGCCAATTTCTTGCGCAGCTTGCAGATGAACACGTCAATGATCTTGAGCTCTGGCTCATCCATGCCGCCATAGAGGTGGTTCAAGAACATATCTTTGGTCAATGTTGTACCCTTGCGCAGCGACAAGAGTTCCAGCATTTGATATTCTTTGCCGGTAAGGTGAACACGATGCGTGTTAACCTCAACGGTTTTGGCGTCAAGGTTGACGGTGATTTCACCAGTCTTGATTTCTGAGTGCGAATGACCCTTTGAGCGCCGTACAATCGCATTGATGCGCGCGATCAACTCGTCCTTATGGAACGGTTTGGTCATATAGTCATCCGCGCCATCTTCAAGGCCGCGGACTTTGTTTTCGACTTCTTGGAAGCCGGAGAGGATCAAAATGGGCGTCGAGACCTTAGCGACGCGCAGTGTTTTCAAGACATCATAACCATTCATGTCAGGCAGGCCGATGTCCAACAGAATGATATCGTAGTCGTAAAGCTTACCAAGATCGATGCCTTCTTCGCCCAACTCGGTGGTATAGACGTTGAGGCCTTCGTGTTTAAGCATCAGCTCGATTGAACGTGCTGTCTGCTTTTCGTCTTCGATCATTAGAACCCGCATATACCCCTCCATCGCCGAGTTTGAGCGGTCGGTGTGGTTAACAGCACCGAACACTAACCAGCGGGTGCTTAAGAAAGGTTAACATGCCGTCGTTTCCTGCGGCGATTCTGTGACGTCCACAACAAGCGATGGCAAACCATAGGACAATCGGTGTGAAAGTCGCCTTCACTTCGCCGCATTTCGATCTCGGTCACCGCGCGACTGCACATTCATAAAATGTGACCCAAAGCTTTTACCCCACAGTAGGCCAGCCCTTTTAGGCTCGTCTCTTGGCGCCAAGCCGCCAGCTTTGACGCCAGAAAGGCCGATTATCATCATGCACGCGCTCATTGAGTCCATCAAGGCGATAAGCCCCCACGCCCACGCCGGCCGCGTCGCCGCTGTGACCGGCGCGCTTGTGGAAGCTGATGGTCCGCCTAGTGTCTTGGCTCTGGGTGCGCATGCTCACGTCAGAACCCCACACGGCGTCGTACGATGCGAGATCGTCGGGTTCCGCGGTGATCGCGCGGTGTTGTCGGCGTTCGATGCGATCGACGGCGTGCACCCCGGCGCCATGATTGATTTTGACGCGGGCCCCTTCACCGTTGCGCCCAGCGCCGATTGGCTCGGCCGGGTCCTCAACGCCTTTGGTGAGCCCATTGATGGCGCCCGCCCGCCGAGCCCGGGTCCAGCCCGCCAGCCCATCCGCACGGCGCCGCCGCCGGCCCAAGTCCGCGCCCGCCTCGGCAATCGCATCGACCTGGGGGTGCGCGCCCTCAACATCTTCGCGCCCGCGTGCCGGGGTCAGCGGCTTGGACTGTTCGCCGGTTCAGGTGTCGGCAAGTCGGTGCTCATGGGCATGATCGCGCGCAACGCCGAAGCTGATGTCATCGTCATCGGGCTGATCGGCGAGCGGGGTCGCGAAGTGCGTGAGTTTGTTGAGGACACCTTGGGCGAGGAGGGGCTGGCCCGCTCGGTGGTGATCGCCGCGACGTCGGATGAAGCGGCCCCGCGCCGCCGCCAAGCCGCCCACCTGGCGTTCGCCACGGCCGAGCATTTTCGAGATCAAGGCAAGCACGTGCTGTTGTTGATGGACAGCGTGACCCGTTTCGCCCTCGCCCAACGGGAGATCGGCCTCGCTGCGGGCGAGCCGCCCACCACCAAGGGTTACACTCCGTCAGTCTTCGCTGAGTTGCCGCGCATGCTGGAGCGGGCCGGACCGGGCGCTGTGCGCGCTGACGGGCGGCCGGTTGGCGCCATCACCGGACTGTTCACCGTACTGGTCGACGGGGGAGACATGGACGAACCGGTGGCTGACGCCGTGCGCGGCATTCTCGACGGCCACATCGTCATGGAGCGCGCCATCGCCGAGCGCGGTCGCTACCCGGCCATCAACGTATTGAAGTCCGTTTCGCGGGCGATGCCGGGATGCTGCAGCCAAGAGGAATGGGAACTCATCCGTAGCGCCCGCGCACTCATGGCTGACTATGAGGACATGGCTGAGCTCATTCGCATCGGCGCCTACGCCCCTGGCTCCACGCCGGCGGTCGACGAGGCCATCCGCGTGCGCCCTGCGCTCGAGGCCGTGTTGGCCCAAGCCCACAACGAAACCGCAACCATCCAAGAGGGTTTCACCCAATTGCGCGGAGCCATCGCCCCGCCAAGCTAAGTCAGGACATCCGCGGGCGGAGGCCAAAGCGCCTCTGTCCCTAACCCAATGTCCATCTCAGAAGGAGAGGATCCATGGCCATGAGGACCTTTGTATCGCTCATCAAACTCGCCCGCTTCAAATGCGAGAATCTGCAAAAGCAAATGGCGACGTTAGAAGCCTCGCGCGCGGATCTTGAAGCGAAGGTTGAACAACTCGAAGCCAGCGTGCCCGGTGAGCAAATCGCGGCGGCCGAAAGTCGCGAGGGCTTTGTTGCGTATGGCAGTTACGCTCAGTCTGTGATTAAGCGCAAAGCCAATCTGCGCGCCTCGATCACTGAGGTGGATGTGGAAATCGACGAGCTGCGCGATGAACTCGAAGATGCGTTCGCCGAGCTCAAAAAGTACGAGCTCATGGAAGAGCGCCGCGTGGCCCGTCTCAAAGGCGAGCGCAAAAAGCGCGACCAGGCCCAGCTTGATGAAATCGCAACCCAGCGTTCGGCGACCGGCTAACCGGCCGCCGCCGTTCGTCAGGCGCCGCAGCCAACCGCTTGCGCACTGGTGAAGCCCTCCGCCCGGCAGCGAACCCACGCATCACGCAAAGCGCCCGCCAGGCCCGTGCCGTCCTGCGCCGCGGGCCCAAAGGGATCGGCGGGCCTACACGCTTTCCCGCGTCTCGCGCGCAATCCAGTCCAAGAACAGCGCCGAAGAGCCACTCGGATCAACGTCCAGCGCCACAATCGCCGGCATGTCATAGGCGTGCAGCTCTTGGATTCGCGCGCGCAGCCGCGCCGCTTGCCCCGCTGTGGTCTTGAAGATGGCGATCACTTCAGCCTCAGCGTCGACCTTGTCGCGCCACCAATACACCGACAGCGCGCCGGGAATGATGTTCGCGCACGCCGCCAAACGCTCACCCACCAGCGTGCGCGCGGCATCCGCCGCGCTCTCCGCGTTGGGCCAGGTGGTGTAGATCAAACGGGCCTCGTCCATAGCGTCCTCCGATATGCGCGTTTATAGATATGCGTCCCCAATGAGATCTCGGATCTGCAGGCGATCATGGCGCAAAATCAAGAGCAAAAGCCAATATGCGCCGAACAGATCGGTATCCGATCTCGCCACAGCGCCCCATCACGACACCCATGACCAACATGCTCATCCTCGATCCGAACGCCGCACTGGTCCTGTTTTCCGGCGGCCAGGACAGCGCCACATGCCTTGCCTGGGCCTGTCAACGGTTCGCCAAGGTCGAAACCGTCGGCTTTGCCTATGGCCAGGTGCACGCGGTTGAACTCACAGCCCGTCGCGCGGTGCTGGATGAGATGCGCCACAACTTTCCCGATTGGGCGCATCGGCTTGGTGAGGACCATGAGATCGACCTCACTGGCTTTGGCGCCATTGGCGACACCGCGTTGACCGGGAGCCAGCAGATCACCTTCGCCGCCACCGGACTGCCGACAACGTTTGTCCCGGCGCGCAATCTTGCGTTCTTGGCCGCCGCTGGGGCGCTAGGCTACCGCCGCGGCCTTGGAGCATTGGTGACGGGCGTATGTCAGACCGACTATGCCGGCTATCCCGACTGCCGAGAGGTCACCATCGACGCCATGGCCAGGGCCTTGGCGCTCGGCCTCGACCAGCCCCTTGTGGTCCAAACCCCCCTGATGCACTTGACCAAAGCGCAGACCTGGCGTCTGGCCTCCGCGCTGGGCGGGCCAGATTTGGTCGACCTCATCGTCGAGCACACCCACACATGCTATCGGGGAGACCGCAGCCAACGTCATCCCTGGGGGTATGGCTGCAACAACTGCCCGGCATGCGAACTGCGCGCCGCCGGTTGGGCGGAGTTCATCGCCGCGCCATGACGTATGCTGTCAAGGAAATCTACTACACGTTGCAGGGTGAGGGTCTGCAAGCCGGGCGTCCGGCGGTGTTTCTCCGTTTCGCCGGGTGCAATCTCTGGTCCGGCCGTGAGGAAGACCGCGCCAGCGCCATCTGCCAGTTCTGCGACACCGATTTTGTCGGCGTCGATGGCCCCGGCGGCGGTCGCTTTGATACCGGCGATGACCTCGCCGAAGCGGTGGCCGCCGTTTGGCTCGGAGCGGGCGAGGGGCCGCAGCGCGAACCGTGTCCCGCCCAGCGCTATGTTGTGTGCACCGGTGGTGAGCCGCTCCTCCAGCTTGACGAGCCCGCAATTGCAGCGCTCCACGCCAAGGGGTTCGCCGTCGCCGTGGAAACCAACGGCACCCTTGCCGCGCCGCCGACGCTCGATTGGGTGTGCGTCAGCCCAAAGGCCGGCGCGCCTTTGGTGCAGACCACCGGCGATGAGCTCAAACTTGTGTTCCCTCAGCCCAACGCGCGGCCCGAAGTGTACGCCGACCTCGCGTTTGGCGCGTTCCTGCTCCAGCCCATGGACGGCCCCGCACTGAGCGAAAACACCAAGGCGGCGATCGCCTATTGCCTCGCCAATCCCCAATGGCGGCTCAGCGTACAAACCCACAAACTGCTGGGGATCCCGTGAGCGGGGACACGCGCGACCGGGGGCGGGCGCAGGGCGCACCCCCAGCCAACGCGTAGCCGCTATGAGGGCGCGAACGCAGACGCTGGTTGAGACTCTTCGATCTCGTCGGCCACCCGGCGGGCGAACCTGTCAAACGTCCGGTAGGTCTCGGTCCATCCACCGCGCGGTGCGAACCGCGGATCCAGGAAAGTGTCGGTGTAGGAATAACCAAAGCTCGCCACGACCGTACCATCTGGCGCCAACCACTCCGCCGCCAGGGTCGCGCCGCCGCGGCCAAAGCTGCCATTCGCGGAGATGTTGGCGTCACGCCCATTGCGCGTGAAACCAGGATTGCTCGGCGTCGCCCGGGTCACCACGACATTGAGCGTGCCCACCGGTGCGCCCAGCTGGGGTTGGTAGACGCCAGCTTCGGTCAACTCGCGAACCAAGTCCTCTTCCAGTTCCTCGACAAAGTCCTCAGCTTCCCGTGGATGGACAGGAATCGGGCGGGACGTCCCGATCCGATTGTAACGTTCGCCGATAATCTCCGCATCGACGGTCACCGTGATCGCGCCGATGGCTGGACGCGCATCCGAGTTAAACTCGGTGTGCAAGCGCTGGGCCTGAGCGGACACGGTGAAACTCAACGCTGCAATGGACGCTGTAATCAACATTCGGCTCATGAGGTTCTCCTTTTGAGTTACCCGCCGCGCAACAATAACGATAGGGCGACTGGAGGGCGGCGTCGAGGGAGAGCCGTGCTTGGGCGGCTAACAATACCGTCAACAAAAACGCTTCCTGGCCGAAACCAGGAAGCGTTTTCTTCCCTTGAGGCGGCCTCAAAGGACCGCCCGGACACCCATTCACACGTCGTTAACCGCGCGCGATATCGTCGTATTTCCCCGCGGCGGTGACATCGCCACTGTTTGCAACCGAGGTTTCACCAACCACTTCGCCCTGGGCGGCGAGCGCCCCGGCCGCAGCCGTGGTCACACAACCAGCCGTCATCAGAGCTGGGCCAACGATCCCCATCGGATTGCGCTTATTCGACATAGGTCACCTCCTACCCACATTTTTCATTATCACACTCCCATACCGTGCCACGATTCGCGGCGGCCTGCAGAAGTTATCAAAAGGTAAATGCGGATTAATTTTCTTCCGAGCTGTCCAAAATAGGCTCGGCCAGGCGACGGCTGTGAGCTTCCGTCGATTCCCGCACAAGCGGGACGCCGCGTTGTGGTCCGAGGCAAAAGCGGCCAGCACCCACACGATGATCGCTCACCACGCACACGCCAAGCGGTTGTGCACCGGTTTGTGACCACCCCAGCGCGCATCGTATCGCCTGAGCCTGGCCGCCGACCTACCGACCCTCGCGGAACCAAGCGGCCGCCAACACGCCCAATGCCAGGAGAACCACCAACACCGCCGGCGCCAACGGCGTAGAGGTCTGCGATGTGGCGACACTGACATTGCGCCGCGGCAGTCCGAGCCATGTGCTCCCCGAAAGCTGGCGGGCGTCCTCATCCACCCGGCGCAGTTCCGGCGCGCGCGCCTCCTCACCGACACCGACAAAGCTCGCTCCCCCGCTTGTGGCGCGCAGCAAGGGCGCGAGCACCTCATCGGTCGCGCGCAAATCGGCAAACTCCACTGGGTTCAACGGACCGGACGCCGCCACAGTGTTCAAGTCTCCTGAGCGCGCCGCGTACAGTCCGGTTTCTGAAATCGGCGTTTGTCCCACAAACAAACCAGGTTCGATCTGTTCGACCGGAACGCGGCTTTCCTCGCCCGAAGGGGAAATCACCTCGATCGGCGCGGGCGGGTCGCCGGTCGTGCGCCGCTCCAGCATCAACACGCCATTGAGGATGTCCGCCCGCAGGCGCTCTTCTTCAAGCTCGGGTTCTTTCATCAACCAATGGGCCAGCCGACGAAACAGTTCGGCATGCGGGCCGCCGCCGTCCACGCCGCGTCGCCAGAGCCACGCCTGATCCGACAACAACAGCGCAACGCGGCCCTCTTTGACCCGGTCGAGCACCAACAATGGCTCACCCGCATTGTCTTCGAGCAAGATCTGACCGCCCGTGACATTCGCGTCGATGCGCCGGAACCAGCGTCCCCAGCGTTCGGCCGCTCCGCCATCGCTCGCGAAATCTGACGTCACAGGGTGGGCCCGGCCCGTATCAGACACCTGCGGGCGATACCCCCCCTCCACAATGTTTCGCGTCGGGCGGGCCGGCAGAATGACCGATAGGGGGGTGCGGTAAAGGCTTGAACCGCTGGCGAAAGGCGGACCGGCGGCGATGAGCATCGCCCGGCCTTCCTCTTCGACGTATCGGATCATTTCCGTGAAGTAGTTGGGTCGCAGCACCTCACCTTGATAGTAACGATAATGGTCAAAAATGACCAAGTCGAAGTCTTTCAGGCGCTCCATGAACAATTCTTGGTGGGGAAAGGCAATCAACGCCAATTCACCGCGCCCCGCGGTATCCAAGTGCATTTTGTCCGGTGGGCGCAAAATGGTGAAATGAACCAAATCAACCGAAGGATCCGACTTCAGCAGATCTCGCCAGGCGCGAGCACCGTTGTGCGGTTGCCCTGTAATCAACAAAACGCGGAGGCGATCGCGCACGCCATTGACATTGATGGCCGCACGATTGTTGACGAGCGTCAGCTCGTCTTCGCCGGGCTCCACCTCGATCTGAACAACATTGGGACCGCGCTTGTCGATCCGCACTTGGATATCAAGGTCCTCGCCAACATTGACCGTTGCTGAGATCGGCTCAGCGCCGTCCAACGACAGGGACACGCGCGCACGGGCGCCCGGCGGGGCGTTGGGATCGTCGACCGCCACGGTGAAGCGCGTGTTTTCGTTAACAATGGCGTAGACCGGCGCTTGGCGGATCACGATACGCCTGTCGCTGCGACCGCGATCGCCCACGATGGCGGCGTGCACCGGCGCCTCCAGGCCAAGGGCGCTAAAGTCGCGCGGCAAATCATGGGCTTGACCATCGGTGATCGCGACCACGCCGGCCAGTCGGTCACGCGGGGCCTCGCCCGTGGCGCGCGCAATCGCATCGTAAAGGGCTGTGCCGTCGCCGTCCGACACCGCGGTCACTTCGACAAGCTCGAGCAAGGGATCGGCGTCGGCCTGGGCGCGCAAGCCGTCGGCCACAGCCGCAACCGCAGCGCGTCGATCACCCACGCCAATGCTCTCGCTGTCGTCGATCACCAACACCGCAATGTCGGGCAGGGGTTCGCGCGCTTCACGCACCAAAATCGGATTGATCAGCGCGATGGCGACAATCAGCGCCGCCAATGAGCGCAAGGCGCGTCCGCGCCCACCCAGCCACCAGGTCGCAACCAGGGCGGCGAGCACAAGCAACGCAATCGCCCAGATCGGCAAGAGCGGATCAAAGTCGACGTGGGTCATTGGCCAAGCCGCTCCAAAATTTCATCGACATGCACCTGATCGGCTTTGTAGTTCCCGGTCAGCACGTACATCACCAGATTGATCCCAGCCCGGAACGCCAGTTCGCGCTGGCGCTCGCCGCCGCCGGCGAGCACCGCGAGGGGCTGGCCATCAGCGTCCACCGCCCACGCCGCCGCCCAGTCCGAGGAGGTGATCACCACGCTGGTGACCCCGTCCCGCGCAGAACCGCGTTGATCGGCCTCAACCCAAATCGGTGTGTTGGACCAACGTCCCGGTAGGTCCGACAGCAAGTAGAACGAGCGCGTCAGCACATGGTCGCGCGGCAAACGCTGAAGCGGGGGTATGTCCAAAGCGTCGGCCAGCCGCGTCAGCCCCTGATGGGGCGCCGACGACAGCGCCGTGTCGCCGTCCTGCGTATCGAGGATCAAAACGCCGCCGGTCTTCATAAACAGATCGAGCTTGTCCACCACTGCGGCTGAGGGCGCCGGCGTTTGTGTGGTGATCGGCCAGTACAACAAGGGCGACAAACCCAAATCGTCGCGTTCAAGGTCGATCCCGAGCGGATCGCCGGGCTCCACCGATGTGCGTGTCGTCAGCACGTCCGACAGACCGGCCAGCCCGGCGCGGCTCAGCGTGTCAATGCTGCGCTCGCCGGTCACCACATAGGCCAAACGCAACTCTTCAAGCGCGGCGATGGCGGAGTCTTCAGCCGTGGTGTCGACCGGTCCGGCGGCGGTCTGGGCCATCGCGGCGCCGCCGGCGCCCACGGCCGCCAACCCAGTCACGCCAACCATCGCGATGAGCCCTGCCAAGGCCGCCGGCGCGCCCCCCCCCCCGCCGCCGGGGGGGAAGCGCAAACCCCCCGACAAACCCCCCCAGGCCCGCCCCGCCACAAACAACACCAACAC
>CAZADA010000076.1:0-3356 GCA_964483775.1 uncultured Caulobacterales bacterium | reverse complement strand
TTCGCCCGCGCCCGCCTCAAGAACGGTTGCCTTCGTCCCGCCAACCTTCGCGAGCAGCCCTGCCACGGCCGCCGGCGCGCCGCCGCGCCGGCGGCCTTGGGGCAAGCGCAAACGACCGGACAATCCCGCCATGGCCAGAGCGTCCACAATCAACACGATCAGCGCCGCCGCAAGCAGGGGGCCAGCAAGCGACAACGGCGCATTGCCGCCCAACGCTTCAATGGCCAGCCCGCCGGGCAACGCTGTGATGGCCGAGATGGTCGTCTCAGCTCCTGCAATGTTGCGCGCTTCGCGCTGCGGCCCGCGGTCATAAACGCCCGGCGGCGCGGTGGGGGAGAACGGCGCGCTGGCGAACACGTCCGCTGCAATCGTGGCCGAGCCCTCAGCGGCGACAAAGCGCCCCTCCCAGTCCACCGCCGTCTGGAGCGTCCAGGGTCCGCTGGCCGGAGCGCCGGGGCGCGCGCCGGATCCGCCGGAGCCGGCAAAGCTCAACGACCGGGTCAGGAGCTCGGGAAAGATGCCCGACAACGGCAATTGCGACCAATCCGGGCTGGCGGTGATGTGGAAGAAAATCAAGCGGCCGCGCCCGCGTCGATCCGACGTCACGAGTGGGGTCCCGTCGGCCAAACGCGCCCAGACTTTCTCGTTCAGATCCGGCGCAGGCTCCGCCAACACTTGGCGCCCGACGGTCGCCTCTGCGGGTGCGGCGATGTCATAAAACGGACCGTCAGACGTAAACGCGCCCAGGGGCTGTGGCTCGTCCCATGCGAGCGCGCCGCCCAGCAGCCGTCCGCCCGTGCGCAGCTGGACCGGGATCAAATCGTCCGGATCGTCCGCCACCCGCGGACCGGCGAACCGAATCAGCAGACCGCCATTGTTCACGTAAGCCTTAAGCGCGTTAAGCCCGGCGGGCGTGGGTTGGGCTGTGTCGGTGAGCACGATGGCGCCCGGTTCGCGTGCAATCAATTCGTCAACCGTGCCGCGCACCGTCTGGGCCCGTTCGGCCAAGGCTTGTTCGACGTAGTGCAGCTCGGACAGGAGCGGTTGGCGGTCGGTGTCGCCGCCGGCGGTGATCAGCCCGACCAGCGGTTGGCGCCACGCATCGTCCAGCACCTGGGCGCCGCCCGCCGACGCGCTGGTTTCAAGGCGCAGCCCGGCGATCCGGTTACGCACTTCCAGCGGGGTCTCGGCCACCGTCTCGGCCACCGTTTCCCCATCGGCGAACGCAAATGGGGTGCGCACCAGCGAGCGCCCTTGCGCGTCGAGCGCGATCACCGTGCCCTCGACCGAGCCATCATCGCTCGCCCGCACGATCTGCAGGCCAAGACCGCGCGCGTCGGCCTGGGGTGGACGCAACATGAGCGGCAATTGCGATGGACCAGGGCCTTGGACGCGAACACGTCCGCCCAACCCGGCCAGCGTGTTCGCCAACACATCGACGCCGTCGCGCGCCACGCGGTCAGTCAGCCACAAATACTCGGCCTCGCTGTCAAGGTCGCCGGCCTCTGCCGCGGCCTCCAGGCGTGCGGAAACCGCCGCCGGGTCAGGATCCCAAGGTCGCGGCGTATGCGCCTGCAGCGCGGCCAAGGCCTCACGGGGATCTTGCAGCACCACATCATCGCCAGCCCCAGGGTAGGGCGCGGTGTAAATCACGGCCGCCGTCCGGTTATCGCGTGCGGCGGTTTCAAGCTCGAGCCGCGCGGCCTGCACAGTCGAGCTCCAGTTGGGCGCCGCCGACCAGCCGTCATCGACCAGCAGGATCAGCGGACCTTCGGCGGGCTCATCCGACCGCGCCGCAATGATCGGCTGGGACAGGCCCAAAATGATCAAAGCCGCCAACATCAAGCGCAACACAATCACCCACCACGGCGTGTGATCGGGCGTTTCTTCTTGAGGTTGGAGCCCCAACAACAGTTTGAGCGGCGGAAACACAACGCGATTGGGCTGCGGCGGCGTGGCGCGCAGCACCCACCAAATCACCGGCAAGGTCACCAGCCCCAAGAGCGCGAGTGGGGCGGCAAAGGAGAGAGGGCCAAAGGTCAGCATGCAAGGTCCCTGTTCAACTATCGCCGCAACGGCGCAAGTCCGGCCATGCCGGCGAGAAACGCTTCGGCCGCCGGCCGGTCTGTGCGCGCGCGGACGATCGACCAACCGAACTGACGCGCCAAGTCCTTAAGCGCGCCTTGATGGGCGGCGTATCGATCATGGTAGGCGGCCTTGGCCAACTGTGCACGGCCAAACAGGAGCGGTTCATCCACACCCTCCGGCGACAAAAACCGCGTGCGGCCTGCAAACGGAAAGGTCTCTTCAGCCGGATCGGAAATGACCCAAAGACTGGCGCGCACGCCCGTCGCGGCAAGCCGATTGAGCCGCTCACCCCAGATCTCAATGGGCTCAAGGAAATCAGAAGCCAGGACAAACAAGCCTCGACCGCGAGCCAAAAACGGATCGCCCAACGCATCGGACACGCTCGATCCATCCAGCAGCGCCCGGGTCACATCCTCACGCCCCATCCGGCCGGGCCGGGGCGGACAGTTCCCGCCCAGCGCGCCAACCCGCTCCCCAGCGCGCGAAAACGCCAGCGCCGCCGCCAACGTCAACACGCTCGCGCGCCGCGCCTTTGTGGGCAGATGCTTGGGCTCGGACGCGTAGTCCATGCCCGCCGAGGAATCGCGCCAAAACGACAAACTCTGGGCGATCTCAAGCTCGTTCTCGCGCACGAACAATTCGTCAGACCGCGCCGAGCGCCGCCAATCGATGCGCGCCGCCCCGTCATGCGGTTGGTGCGGGCGGTACTCCCAAAAGTTCTCGCCAAGACCTGGCCGTCGACGCCCATGCACGCCCAGCGTCACGGTCGTAGCCAGCCGCTCCGCCTCGGCCACGATGCTCGGCGCGGCGCCGGAGAGCCGATCGGCGAACTGTTCGGTGGCTTGGCGAGCTTGGGCGGCGCGCCGTGTTTCAACCGATGGTGACGAAGCTTTTGAAGGGATCACGCGAGTTCCTGCACCGCCTGGTCGATGATGTCATTGATCGACAGCCCCTCAGCCCGCGCAGCGTAGGTCAACGCGACCCGGTGTTTCAACACCGCAGGCGCAAGCGCCATCACGTCGTCAACTGAGGGCGCAAGCCGGCCTTGCAACAAAGCGCGCGCGCGCACGCCCAACATGAGCGCCTGACCAGCCCGTGGTCCGGGGCCCCACAACAGACCCTCCCGCACAGCTTCAAGAGTGCTGTCGCCCGGCCGCGCCTGGCGCACGAGCGTCAAAATCGCCTCCAGCTCCTGCTCGGGCACCGGCATGATCCGCACCTACTTCTGCAGGCTCATCAGCTCCTCGGCCGACAAAACCGCACTGGCC
>CAZADA010000075.1:0-15479 GCA_964483775.1 uncultured Caulobacterales bacterium | reverse complement strand
GTTGTGGCGATCAAGGCTCATGAGACCAGCCATGAACTACACCGGGTGGTTCGCCTTCAGATAGGCGGTATGATACGCGATGAGCGCATAGGCGGCCGCGTGGCTTTTGTTAAAGCCGTAACCGGCGAACTCCTCAACGAGGTCGAAAATCTCGGCCGCCCGCTGTTCAGAAACCCCACGTTCCTTGGCGCCATCAAGGAAACGCACTTTCTGCCGCGCCATCTCCTCGCGCTTTTTCTTGCCCATGGCCCGGCGCAACAAATCAGCCTCGCCCAAACTGTAACCAGAGAGGATCTGAGCGATCTGCATCACCTGTTCTTGGTAGATGATGACGCCGTAGGTCTCCTTCAAAACTGGCTCAAGGCTTGGATGCAGATAGTCAATCTCGGCGCGCCCGAACTTGCGATCGACATAAATATCGATGTTCTTCATCGGCCCCGGTCGATACAGCGAAATCAGCGCGATGATATCTTCCAGCTTATCGGGCTGTAGCTTGCGCAGCGTCTCGCGCATGCCCGTGCTTTCCAGCTGGAACACCCCGATGGCGGCGCCGCTCGACAGCAAAGTGTAGGTCGCCTCGTCATCAAACGCGATCTGTTCCAAATCCAAATCGACACCGCGCTGGCGCAAAAACGTCAACGCGCGCTCAATCACCGTGAGAGTCTTCAGCCCAAGGAAGTCAAATTTGACCAGCCCGGCCTGCTCGACCCATTTCATGTTGAATTGGGTCGCCGGCAGATCTGACCGCGGATCTTGATAAAGCGCCACGAGCTCTGTGAGGGGCCGGTCGCCGATCACCACGCCGGCTGCGTGGGTCGACGCGTTGCGATACAGCCCCTCCAGCTCCAGTGAGACTGACAACAACCGGGCCACCTCAGGCTCCCGGTCTCGCTCGGCCTGCAGGCGTGGTTCGATGGCCACCGCCTCGGCCAATGTCACCGGATTGGCCGGGTTGTTCGGCACCATCTTCGCCAAACGATCGACCATGCCGAGCGGCAATTGCATCACGCGCCCAACGTCTCGCAAGACAGCCCGGGCCTGCAACTTACCGAAGGTGATGATCTGGGCGACCCGATCAGCGCCATAGCGCTCCTTGACGTATTCGATCACCTCCCCGCGGCGTTCTTGGCAAAAGTCGATATCAAAGTCGGGCATCGACACCCGCTCAGGGTTCAAGAATCGCTCAAACAGCAATCCGAACCGCAACGGATCCAAATTCGTGATGGTCAGCGCCCACGCGACCACCGAACCTGCGCCAGACCCCCGTCCCGGTCCTACGGAAACACCCTTGGCCTTCGCCCATTTGATAAAGTCGGCGACGATGAGAAAATAGCCCGGAAACCCCATCTGGGTGATCACGTCGAGTTCGTGACGCAAACGCTCCCAATACGCCTCCTCTGGCGCGGCAAGCTCGATGGCCGCCAGGCGTGCCCGCAGGCCCGCTTCGGCCTGGGCCGCCAGTTCGTCCGCCTCACTGCGCCCGTCAGCCCCGCCAAAGCTGGGCAAAATTGGCGCGCGCGTTTCAACGCGAAACGCACACCGCCGCGCAATGTCGAGTGTGTTGGCCAACGCTTCGGGCAGATCGGCGAACCGCTCGGCCATGTCATCACCATTGGCGAAGTTGTGGCGCGGCGTCAGCCGGCGCCGCTCCGTGACCGACAGATACGTTCCATCAGCGACGCACAACAACGCATCGTGCGCCGCGTGGTTTTCCGCTCGCTCAAAATAGGGTTCGTTGGTCGCAACCGCCGGCAAGCCGGCCCGCGCCGCCGCCTCAAGCAAGTGCGGCTCGACACGCTTTTCACGCTCGGCGCCATGGCGTTGCAACTCAACATAGAGCCGATCAGGAAACGCGTCGGCCAACCGCGCCAGCAACGCCTCAGCGTCCTTCGCCCGCCCCTCGCCGAACGCCCGGTCGATGATCCCGTCGGGCCCGCCTGTCAGACAAATCAACCCGTCGGTATCGCGCAGCACATCGTCCAACGGCGCCAGCGGCTCCTCGGCCGGATCGCCATCGAGAAACGTCGTCGACGACAACGCCATCAAGCGACGATAGCCCTGCTCATTCTGCGCCAGCAGCGCAATCACGCCGTCTGGCGAGCGCGTCGGCCGCCCCCATTGCGCCTCACCGCCCACATGCACGCTGAGCGTCAGGCCGATGATCGGCTGGATCCCAGCGCCCTTGAGCGCCTCGGAAAACTCCAGCGCGCCGAAGAGATTGTTGGCGTCGGTGATGGCCGCCGCGGGCTGACGCAGTTCCTTGCACAATCGCGCGATATCAGCGGGCTGCAGCGCGCCTTCCAGGAGCGAAAACGCTGAACGACAGCGCAAATGCACAAATCCCAGTTCGGACATCCCCACCTCCGTTCGATTTTTGTTCTAGGAGCGCGCCCGCGATTCGGCAACCCCAATCATCGCATCCAACGTGCACTGGGGCTACAAGGCTGGGGATGACTCGTCGGCGTCGACCAAAATGCCGTCGCGCAAGGTCACAACCCGATCCATTTCCCGCGCCAAATCAAGATTATGCGTCGCCACCAGGCCGGCCACGCCCTCCGCTTTCACAAGCGAGCGCAAATAGGCGAACACCGACTGCGATGTCCGCGGATCAAGGTTGCCCGTGGGCTCATCGGCAAGCAGAACGGTGGGACGGTTGGCGACCGCGCGCGCCACGGCGACGCGCTGCTGCTCCCCGCCGGAAAGCTGGGTTGGGCGGTGAGTTGCACGCTCCGCCAAGCCCATGAGCGTCAACAGCTCCATGGCCCGCCCATTGGCGTGCCCCGGCGTCGCCCCAGCGATGAGTTGCGGCATGGCGACATTGTCCAGCGCACTGAACTCAGGCAGCAAGTGGTGGAACTGATACACAAATCCGATGTGACGCCGGCGCAGACGGGTGCGCTCAGCGTCCGGCAAATCGAGCGCCGAGCGCCCTGCAACACGCACATCGCCGCTGGTTGGGTGTTCCAACAAGCCAGCAGCGTGCAACAGCGAAGATTTGCCCGAACCCGACGGGCCAACCAGCGCCACCAACTCCCCAGAACGCAAGGTCAGATCAACACCGTGCAGCACCGTCAGTTCTTGAACCTCGGTGACATAGGTGCGGGTCAGCTGCACCAGCTCAAGCGCAGGGGCGTCACTCATTGCGCAGGGTCTCCACCGGATCAACGCGCGCCGCATTCCACGCCGGCGGAAGCGCAGCCAAGCATGACATCGCGATCCCCCACAGCCCGACAAACACGACCTCGCCCCATTCCATCCGCGCTGGCAGGCGCGCCAACGGATACACAGTTGGGTCGAACACTGTGACGCCCGTCACCCATTCCACAAAGACTTGCAGCGGTTCAATAAACGTCGCGAACAAAGCCCCCAAAATCAGCCCGACCACCGTGCCCAAAATCCCAATCAGCGCGCCTATCATCAAGAAGATGCGCAGGACGGACGTGCGCGTCGCGCCCATGGTGCGCAAAATCGCGATATCGCGCGCTTTGTTCTTTGAGAGCATGACCAGGCCCGTGATGATGTTCATCGCTGTGATCACCACCACGATCGCCAGGATGATCCGGATCATGGTGCGCTCAACGCGCAGCGCATTTTCGTAAGCGCCAAAAATATCCCGCCATGACCGCACGCCGAGGCCTTCTCGATCGGCCGTTTCGCGCAAACCGGTCTCGATCGAGGTTGGGCGCTGACGCGCGTCGGCCAAAAACTGCGGCAAATGCATGGGGTCATCAACACGCACCGAGATTTGGTCGACGGTGTTGATCCGCTCTTGCGTGATCGGGTTCGCCTCGGCGGTGCGATTGAACAGGATCTGCGCCTGGTCGAGCGGCATGTACGCGTCAATGCTGTCAAGTTCAGTGTTGCCGGTGCGGAACACGCCCACCACCGAGTAGGTCTTTTGCCGCGGCATCAGCCCGCCGGGCGTCAAGGAACGCCGTGTTGTGATCAGGCGTAACCGCGATGGCGTTGACGGCATGACGCCGCAGGGGTTCTCCGCGTCATAGGGCGGATCGGTGAGCGCGAACCGAACTGCGACCCCGCACCCGACAATGATGAACTCTTCATTCCGCGCGGTGTCGGCAAAATCAGCAAGAGCGCTCTGTGGGGTCAGGGACTCCGCGATGAGGTCGATGCCCAACACATCGGACGGATCCATCCCAATGATCTGCAACCCGTCGGTAATGCCGCTATGGCTGGCGAGCACGCGATCAACCACACGCAGCTCGGCGCTCACCACGCCAGGCGTTGCGCGCAAATCGTCGGCAATCCGCCGCGCCTCGTCTTCGGCCAAGCGTCCGCGGCCAAACGGCTGAACATAGGCGTGCGGCTGCACCCCAATGATCTGAGAAAAGAAGATGTGATTGAAGCCGTTGAACACCGACATGGTCGCCAACAAACCAAAAGCGGCCAAGGCGATCCCGACAAACGCCAAAATCGCAATCAGCGCCGCCCCGCCCTCTTCCTTTCGGGCGCGCAGATAGCGCACGGCCAACCGCCGTTCGAACAAGCCGAACGGGCGCGCCTCGCCAGCCTCCAGCCCATTGCCAGCCGGTGTGTTCGCCGTGGCGTCACTCATGCGGCCGGCTCGGGGACCGCGTCACCGGTCAGCCTGTTCAGAGCGGTCTCCAGCGTGACCTCTTGGGTTTCGCCGGTGGCGCGGGACTTGAGCTCAACAACGCCGTTGGCGAGCCCGCGCGGACCGATAATCACCTGCCAGGGAATGCCGATCAGCTCCATCTTCGAGAATTTCGCGCCTGGCCGATCCGAAGTGTCCTCATAGAGAGGATCAAGGCCGGCGTTGACCAATGTGGCGTACGCCCGCTCACAGGCGGCGTCGGCATCCCCGTCGCCCACCTTCAAATTGACGATCGCAACATCGAACGGCGCGACCGAGGCGGGCCAAATCACCCCCTTGTCGTCATGGTGCGCTTCGATCAACGCGCCCATCAGGCGCGACACCCCAACGCCGTAAGACCCCATGTGCACCGCCTGCTCGCTTCCATCGGGCCGGCTGACGGTCGCCTTCATGGGCGCCGAGTATTTGTCGCCGAAATAAAAGATGTGGCCGACCTCAATGCCGCGCGCGGAAAGTTGTTTATCCGCCGGCAGCGCCGCGAACGCCGCCGCGTCGTGCATCTCTTCGGTCGCCGCATAAAGGCCCGTGCGCGCATCCACAAGCGGCTGGAGATCACCCCGCCAATCCACATCCGAGCCCGGCGCAGGCATGTCGACCAAATCGGCATGACAAAAGACTTCGCTCTCGCCGGTGTCCGCCAGCACGATGAACTCGTGCGACAGGTCTCCGCCGATCGGGCCGGTTTCGGCTTTCATCGGCACCGCCTTGAGTCCCATTCGATCAAACGTGTTGAGATAAGCAACGAACATCTTGTTGTACGACCGACGCGCCGCTTGCGCGTCGAGATCGAAGGAATAGGTGTCCTTCATCAAGAACTCGCGCCCACGCATCACACCGAAACGCGGGCGGACCTCGTCGCGGAACTTCCATTGGATATGGTACAACAGCTTGGGCAAGTCCTTGTAGGACTTGCAATAGGCTCGGAAGATCTCGGTGATCATTTCCTCATTGGTCGGGCCGTACAGCATATCGCGCTCGTGCCGATCGACGATCCGCAACATTTCCTTGCCGTACGCGTCATACCGACCGCTTTCCCGCCACAGGTCGGCCGGTTGAATGGTCGGCATCAACAACTCAATGGCGCCGGCCCGATTTTGTTCCTCGCGCACAATCTGTTCGATGCGGCGCAACACCCGCAGGCCAAGGGGCAACCAGGCGTAGATCCCCGCCGCTTCTTGGCGGATCATGCCGGCGCGCAGCATCAACTGGTGTGACACGATCGCCGCGTCACCGGGCGTTTCCTTCAACAATGGCAGGAAAAAATTCGAAAGGCGCATGGGTTGGATCCGTATGGCGCGAACGGGCGCTAGTCCTATCCCGCCGACTTGCGCACGACAATGGCGAGACTGCCGAGGAATGAAAACCGCGGCGGGTTAGGCGATGGCGGTTTCCTTGGAGGCAAGAGCGTCAATCAAAGACTGCAGCGTGCGCGACACCCCCCGCAAGCGCGCGTGATTGCTGGGCCAATCGGCCGCGACTTTCAAAGACCCATCGGGGCGCAAACTCATGGTGTCGCGCCGACGCTGCACAAGATCGACCAGCGGCGCTGGGTCCTCCAGCGCGTCCTGGCGGAACGCAAACACACCGCCTTTGGGACCAGCGTCCACCTTAGCCACGCCAAGCTTGCGGCACAGATCTTTGATGCCAATCACGTCCAGCAGGTTCGCGACTTCCTCGGGCAGTGGTCCAAACCGATCAATGAGTTCCGCCGCGAAGCCCTCGCGCTCCTGCACTGTGTCCAAGCCGGACAAGCGCCGATACAACCCCAGGCGCAGATCCAAATCGGGCACATAATCGTCGGGAATCAATACCGAAACCCCGACATTGATTTGCGGGCTCCAGCCCTCTTTGTCGGCCTCAGCGGACGGGTCGTCTTTGAGCGCCTGAACCGCCTCATCGAGCAAGGACTGAAACAATTCCACGCCCACGTCCTTGATGTGGCCCGATTGTTCCTCACCCAACAAATTGCCCCCGCCCCGCAAATCCAAATCATGGCTGGCCAGCGTGAAGCCCGCACCCAAGGTGTCCAGTGACGACAAGATCTTCAGCCGCTTTTCCGCCGCCGGCGTGATCGTCCACGTTGCTGGCACAGTCAGGTAGGCATAAGCGCGGGTCTTTGATCGCCCAACGCGCCCGCGCAGCTGATAAAGCTGGGCCAGCCCGAACAAATCGGCCCGATGGATCACCATCGTGTTGGCGGTGGGAATGTCGAGGCCAGACTCCACGATGGGGGTTGAGAGCAAAACATCGTATTTGCCCTCGTAAAACGCGGTGATCCGTTCTTCGAGCTCGGTGGGCGCCATTTGCCCGTGCGCAATCACATAGCTGAGCTCACTCATGCGTTCGGTGAGAAACTCTTCGGCCTGCGGCAGATCCTTGATCCGCGGGACGACGAAAAAGCTCTGCCCGCCTCGATACCGCTCGCGCAACAACCCCTCGCGCACCGTGACCGGATCGAACGGCGACACATACGTGCGCACCGCCAACCGATCCACCGGCGGCGTGGCGATAATCGACAAGTCGCGAATGCCCGCGAGCGACATCTGCAGCGTGCGCGGGATCGGCGTGGCCGTGAGCGTCAGCACATTGACGCCCGCCTTAAGCTCTTTCAGCCGCTCCTTGTGACGCACGCCAAAGTGCTGTTCTTCGTCGACGATCAACAAGCCCAGGTCCTTGAACGACACCGTCTTGGCAAGCAGCGCATGGGTGCCGATCACAATATCAATGCGCCCTTCCGCGAGCCCCGCGCGCACCTCGGACGCCTCCCCCGCGCTCACCAAGCGCGACAATTGCCGCACTTTGACCGGCCACCCTCGAAAACGGTCCACGAAGTTCTTGTGGTGCTGACGGGCGAGCAACGTCGTCGGACAGATCAGCGCCACTTGCATGCCATTGATGGCGGCCGCGAACGCCGCGCGCAACGCAACCTCAGTCTTGCCAAAGCCGACATCGCCGCACACCAGCCGATCCATCACCTTGCCGTCCGCAAGATCGCCCAGAGCGTCATCGATGGCGTGCATCTGGTCGTCGGTCTCGGCATAGGGGAACCGCGCGCAAAACTCTTGATAAAGTCGCGGCGGCGCCACAATCGGCTCGCCCTTGGCGGTATGGCGTTTGGCGGCGATGCCGATGAGCTCGGCGGCCATGTCGCGCAAACGCTTTTTGGCTTTGGCTTTACGCGCCTGCCAACTGGCGCCGCCCAGTTTGTCGAGTTTGGCTTCGCCGTCGACCGCCCCGTAGCGCGACAACAAATCAATGTTCTCAACTGGCAAAAACAGCGTCGACTCGCCAGCATACTCCAGCTCAAGACAATCCTGGCGGCGCTCTTGAACCTCCAGCGTTTTCAACCCCCGATACCGGCCGATCCCGTGGTCGAGATGCACCACCAAATCCCCGACCGACAAGGAGGCCGCCTCTGCGATGAACTGCGTTGCGCGCCGTCGTTTGCGCTGGCGGGCCAACCGATCACCGAGGATGTCCTGTTCAGCGAGCACAGCCGCCGACGACACCTCAAAGCCGCGCTCCAACGGTAAGACCGCCCGCGCGACCGCGCCGGGCTTTTGCCCCGTCAGGCTCGGCCAGTCCGGCGCCAGCAAGGGCGCACTGACGCCATGGTCAGCAAGCACGCCGCCTGTGCGCTCAGCAGAGCCTTCAGTCCAGCACGCGATCAGAACCCGCTTACCGCTTTGCGCCAGCGCTTGGACATGTTCGGCCGCCGCATCAAAGACATTGGCGTTTTCGGTTTTGCGCTCGGCGGAAAACTCCCGGCCCTCGCGCGCGCCAAGATCAATGCGCGGGGTCTTGTCGCCCTCGTCGGCGAACGACGCGAACATCCGAACCGGCCGTCCTGCGAGCAAAGTCGACCATTCATTGGCCTCAATGTAGAGCGCCCCGGGCTCCAACGCGTGGTAGGCGGGCGCATCGAGCCCGCGCTTGCCCGAAGACGTCGGCGGGGTTTGGATCCGCGCTTCGTAATAGTCCGCAATGAGTTTCAGGCGTTCCTCAGTGGCGGGTTCCGCCAAATGATCAAGAAACACCAGGGGTTTCGCGCCGGCGTAGTCAAAGATCGTCTCCAGCCGGTCGTGGAACAGGGCGAGCCAGTGTTCAACGCCCTTGGCCCGCGCGCCACTGGACACCGCTTCATACACAGGGTCGCCGTGCGCCGCGCCGAACGCAGCGCGAAACTCGCGGCGAAACCGCGCGATGGCCGCTTCGGTGATCTGGACTTCGCTGACGGGTGCGAGCGCCACGTCCTTGAGTTGGCGCGTTGTGCGTTGCGTATCGGGCGCAAACGCACGAATCGTCTCGAGCGTATCGCCAAAGAAATCCAGCCGCACGGGCTCATCCAGCCCCGGTGGGAAGATGTCAACCACGCCGCCCCGCACCGCATAGTCGCCCGGTTCATGAGCCTGGCTCGCGCGGACATAGCCGTTGTCCGCCAGATGCAGTTTGAGCGCTTCGATATCGACTGTCTGCCCGGGCTTGGCAGCAAACCCCGCCTCGGCAAGCACAGCCGCCGGCGCGCACCGCTGGAGCGCACTGGCCGCAGTCGCCACGATCATCACCGGCCCTTCATCGGGCAAACGCCGAGCAAGGCGAGCCAAAGCCGCCGTGCGCTCGGCGCCGACCGCCGGGCTAGGTCCAACCCGGTCATAGGGCTGGCAGTCCCATGCGGGCAGGCGCACCACCTCAACCCGCGGCGCAAAAAACGAAAGCGCTTGTTCAATGAGATCGGCCCGTCGATCGTCCCGGGCGATGAACACGCCGCGCCCGCCGCGGGCCGTCAACACCTCCCCGGCCGCAAGGGCGTCATAGCCTTCCGGGGCGCGCTCAATGATCAACCGGCCTTTGTCGGATGCAAGGCGCTTGCGTGATGATTTATCCATGAGTCTCCAACGCATGACGGCGCGGGCGTCGTTCTGACGCGCCACGGGCAGGCCGGCCTTGTGTCAGGCTCCGCCCACACGGGCAAGCCCAACCCGCCCAATCATCTGTTCACTTTGACCTCACGCGGCTCAGCTGCCCGCCGAGTGGCCCGCCCACAATCCGCGCGCAAAATAGCCAAAGCTGCGAAGCATGGTCATCACCTGCCCCTGAAACGCCTCCGGCGTCGCCTCCCGCCCCGTGATCCAGGCGTAAAGGTCTTGGTCCGGCGCTGATAAGATGTGTTCAAACTCATCCAACCCGGCTGAATCAAGCTTGGCCAAATGCTGATCGGCGAACGTTCCCAGAATCATGTCGGCTTCCTTGAAACCGCGTCGCCAAGCGCGAAAGGTCAGGCGGCGCACCCGCGCTGCGGCGTCGATATCAGGAGCGGAAGGTGTGTCGGTCATGGCCCAGATATACCTCGCCGCATGAGGATGTCATCAGCAGGCCGCGAGCAAAGCCTGGCGCGGCGGAACAAACCTGATACACCCCGCGGGCATGGACCATGACGTGTTGGCGCCGCTCAGCGCCCCCCTCAAAGTTCCCGGCTTAGGGCCCGCCAAAACCGCCGCCTTCATCAAACTTGTGGGCGGCCCGGCCGTGCACGACATGCTGTTTCACGCGCCCACCGGCGTCATCGATCGCTCACGCCAATGCCCGGTCGCCGAGGCCCCAGAAGGTGAGATCGCCACCTTACGTGTGACTGTGGAAGCCCACGCCGCCAGCTCCAATCCACGCCGACCCTATCGCGTGCGCACCGCCGATGAGACCGGCTTTCTCACCCTCGCCTGGTTCCACGCCCGACCGGACTATCTGCGCCGCATGCTGCCCGAGGGCGAAGAGCGCCTGGTGTCCGGCAAAATCGAGCGGTTTGGGTCTGAAACCCAAATGCTCCACCCCGATTACATTCTGCCCCCCGAAAAGGCCGATGACCTCCCGACCTTTGAGCCGGTCTATCCGCTCACCAGCGGCATCAGCGGTCGTCTGGTCCAACGCGCCGCGGCTGAAGCCCTGGCGCACACCCCCGACCTTGAAGAATGGCTCGATCCGCCGCTGCTTGAGCGCGAAGGCTGGCCGAGCTGGAGCACCGCGATGCGCGCGCTCCACGCGCCCCAAACCCCCGATGACCTGTCGGCGCTGTCGCCCGCCCGTGCGCGCCTGGCCTATGACGAATTGTTGGCCGACCAGCTGACGCTCGCGCTCGTGCGCGCACGCCGCAAGACCAAGCCTGGCCGCGCCTTGAAAGGCGACAACGCCAAAGTCAAACAGGTCCTCGCCGCCGCACCGTTTGAACCCACAGGCGCCCAAAAACGCGCCGCACGCGCCATTTTCGACGACATGGCCGCGCCCGAGCGGATGGGCCGCTTGCTGCAAGGCGACGTCGGCGCAGGCAAAACCTTCGTGGCCGCCCTTGCACTCACCAAAGCAGTCGAGGCGGGCGTGCAGGCGGTGCTCATGGCCCCCACCGAGATCTTGGCCCGCCAACACCTGGCCAATCTCCAGCCCTTGTTGTTTGCCGCCGGCATTCGCAGCGCCGCCCTGACCGGCCGCGACAAAGGCAAACCCCGCCGCGCGCTGTTGGCCGCCATCGCCGCGGGTGAGGTCGACGTGGTGGTGGGCACCCACGCCCTGTTTCAGGACGATGTCACCTTCCAAGATCTCGGCTTTGTTGTGATTGACGAACAACACCGGTTTGGCGTTTCCGACCGGTTGAAGCTGGCCGCCAAAGGGGAAACCGCCGACGCCTTGGTCATGACCGCCACGCCCATACCGCGCACACTAACGCTCGCCGCCTTCGGCGATCTGGACGTGTCGCGCCTTGATGAAAAGCCGCCCGGACGCACGCCGGTGGACACGCGCATCATCTCTTTGGACCGTCTTGAGGACATCATCGAAGCCATTGGTCGCGCCCTGGAGCACGGTGAAGGGGTCTATTGGGTCTGCCCCTTAGCCGAGGATTCTGACGCCTCTGACCTCGCCGCCGCCGACGAACGCTGGCGCACGCTGGCGGCGCTTTATGGCGAAGCGCGCGTGGGCTTGGTCACCGGACGCATGTCCGCGGCCGAAAAGGATGCGCGCGCGCAAGCCTTCAAGCGCGGCGAGATGGATGTTCTTGTCGCAACCACGGTGATTGAAGTGGGGGTGGACGCCCCCGACGCCACCGTCATGATCATTGAACACGCCGAGCGGTTCGGCCTCGCCCAGCTGCACCAATTGCGCGGTCGCGTCGGGCGTGGATCCAAGGCGTCGCGATGCTTGTTGCTCTATCGCCCGCCGCTCTCAGAAACCGGCCGCACCCGGCTAGAGGTGATGCGCAGCACTGAAGATGGCTTTGTCATCGCTGAGGAAGACTGGCGCTTACGCGGGCCAGGCGAAGTGCTGGGCGCGCGCCAATCGGGTTTGCCGAAGTTCCGCCTGGCTGACATCGCCAAACATGGCGAATTGCTTGAGATGGCGGCCCAAGACGCCCGCGCGACCATCGCCCGCGACCCCGACCTGACCAGCCCTCGGGGGCGTCTTCTACGTGTCCTTCTTCGTTTGTTCGACCGGGCCAGCGCCGTCGCTCTCCTGCGGGCGGGCTGAGGGCCGACGCGGATGATCATGGGCGACCTCATGGGCCACTGTCGCGGCTGCCGCCGCCGCCGCGACCACCGCCTCAGACACTACGTCGCCGACCACCGCCGCGCCTTTTTCCGGTACGATCCCGGCGGAAATGATCAACTTGGCGCCGTCCTCAACCGAGATGTCGAGGATCTTCACCTTATGGCGCGGCACAAACAGCAAATAGCCCGAGGTCGGGTTCGGCGTCGTGGGGATGAACACGCCAATGTGCGGCCCATCAAGGTGTTTGGCCACTTCGCCCACCGCCGCCGCGGTCACAAAACACAGCGCCCAGCTGCCTTCCATGGGGTACTCGACCAGCGCCACATCCTGAAACGCCTCGCTTTGGTCGCGGAAAATCGTCTCCAGAATCTGCTTGATGGGACCATAGATCGAACGCACCAGCGGCACGCGATCAACGAGCCCCTCGCCGATGCGCAATAACGAACGGCCAAGAATGTTGCGCGCGAACACGCCAATCAGCGTGATCGCCAAGATGGCGAGCAACACGCTGAGCCCAGGGATCACCGCATACTCGCGATAAATCGGATTGATCCCAGAGCCGGGCAGCATGGCATCGAGAAAGCGCACAATCTGGTCGACCTGATTGTCGACGAAATTGAGCAGCGTGATCATCAACAGGGCCGTGACGGCGATGGGCGTGATCACCACAATGCCGGCGAAGAAATTGTTTCGCAGCCACGCGCCAAAGCCGAACCGCGATGCGCCCTTCGTGCGCGCCATGTCTTTTCTCCCCTGCAGACGAAGCGCTACCATAACCGGAAAAGATGAGCGCCATCTGACACGCTTAGGCGGGCGCGGCAAGTATTCGCAAGGGACCATGCGCGCCATGGAGCAGCACCCAGATTCACCCCCGCCCAAGCCGCTCGTTTGGCGGCGAACCCTCATCACTGCGGCGGCCGGCGTTTTGGCCTTCCTCCTCGTGGCGGCTACAGCGTTCCAAGACAACCTGTTTCGCTGGTGGAGCGATCCGCACCGCCCGTTTCAGACCACACAACCCCCACCCGAACCCGACTACGCCGACGACCGCGCGTGGGCCCTCAGGCCGCCCACGACCGACACTGGCGCCGCCATCTTCTTTGTTCACCCGACGACCTATTGGGGCCGCACCGCCTGGAACGCCGCCATCGATCACCCCAGCGCCGCCGAACGTCTGCGCCTGCACGTCTTACCCGCCTACGCCGGCGCCTTCAGAACGCTTGGCGATCTTTGGGCGCCGCATTATCGCCAAGCCGCGCTGTTCGCCACGCTGACCACGTCCCGCTACGACGCCCGCGAAGCCCGCCGCCTGGCCGCAGCCGACGTTTCCGCCGCCTTTAGGCAGTTTCTCACCGACGCGCCTCCGGACAGCCCCATCATCCTGGCGGGCGTCGAACAAGGCGGCCTGCACGCCCTGGCGGTGCTGGCTGAGATCGCCGACGACCCCGCCATCACAGATCGAATCGCCGCTGTGTATGTGATCGACCAAGCCGTCCCGCTGGATGTCTTTGCCACCGGTCAGCTGGGCTCATTCGGCCCGTGCCGCGAACAAGCTGACACCGGCTGCATTGTCGCCTGGGGCGCGGTGCGCGCCGATCATGAACGCGAAGTGGTCCGGTTCAAGGAACGCTCGGTGATGTGGACCCAAGAAGGCCGTCTGGAGCCCACGCTTGGCCGCCGTCTGTTGTGCGTGAACCCGGTTTATGGCCGACAAACCGAAGACCCAGCGTTTCGCCGTCTCCACCGCGGCGGCGTCAACGCCTCGGGCCTCGCAATGGACGAAACCCCGCCCATCCGTCCACACGAAACCAGCGCCCAATGCCTCGACGGCGTCTTGTTGACCGAGCGTCCCGATTCCACGGCCCTGCGCGATCCTTGGCGCTGGGGCGGGCGCTTTAAGCAACCCCTAGCCAACGTGTTCTACGCCGACACCCAAGCCGACGCCGCCCGACGACTTGAGGCGTTTGGGCGCCAATAATCAGCGCCAACGGCCCCAATCACTATCGCACCGACACAAAACCTTCGCAATTGCCGCATTAGGCGCAAAAAACTCCTCCGAGCCCTTGTGAATCCGCTTCACTTTAGATGCTGCATGTGCGAAATGATGCTCAGGAAAAACGGGAGTTTCCTATGCGCTCGAGATTGCTGGGGGTGGCTTTCGCCGCTGTTGTAACCACGGCCGTCATGCAACCTGCTGAGGCCCAATCCACCGAAACCTACGCCTTCACCATTGATGTGGCTAAGGCCGATACACGGCCGGGCGCGCAAGCCATCTACGCCGCCATCATTGGCGAAGCCTCGCGCCAGTGCCGCAGCAAGCGGCGCTCATGGGCGGGCCGCCGGGTGTTCCTTGAATGCCGCGACGCCATCATCGATCACGCCGTCGCGATGGTCGACATGCCCTTGATCACCGCCACACACAACGCAACCGCTCCGCGTCGACGCACCTTCGCCCGCGCGGCTTAGCCTCAGCTCCAGCAGGCCGGGGCGGCGGGCCCAGTCCTCAGCCGCTCTTCGCGCCCTTGATGATTTCGGTCTCACCGACAAGGGCGGGCCGCACGGCGCGCACGGCGTCGATGATGCGCTCTGGCTTTCCACCGGCCAACGCGTTGAGGTTGGCCGTCACCGTCCACTCGTCGCCTGCCTTGGACAGCCAGCGCATGATGGTGCGTCCCAACCCGCCGCGCCGCCAAAACGCAGCGTCCTTATCGATGTCGAGCACGAGCTCGGGCGTGTTCATCGGGATCACGTAGAACGCCCGCCGCCTGATCCAGCGCAGCCACACCCCGCGCACCTCATCCCATGCGATGGCGTCCGGGCCAAGCCGCTGCACGCGAAGGCCCTGTTCGTCGAAGGCGACGGCCGGCCGGCGGTCGAGGATCTGGCGCAGCATGACGAGCACGGCCGCAGCAGCCATCAGCATCACCACAATCGCGCCCCAAAACGTGGCGACCTCACTTGGCTCAGTGCGCGCCGCCAGCCAGCCAAATGCGCCGATGAGCCCCAGCGACCCCAGCAGATACAGCCCCGCCCGCCACCGCGCGTATCGAAACGCTGTCTGCATCATCGTCCCCCGCTTGGCCAATCGATCGCCAATGTGTCCAGGCTGAGCGCGACCGACTCACTGGGCGCGTCAACGCCGAGCCCTTAAGACTGAGCCGGCCCCTTGGCCAGCGCGTCATGAGCCATGATGGAGGCGAGCAATGCTTCGAACTCGGCCAGCGGCACCATGTTCGGCCCGTCCGACGGCGCGTTGTCCGGATCAGGATGGGTTTCGATGAACACGCCGGCCACGCCCACCGCCGCCGCCGCGCGC